>DAOSDI010000022.1:0-15061 GCA_035362275.1 Candidatus Pacearchaeota archaeon
ATTGAGGAAATCAAGAGCCGGCTGGACATCGTGGAATTTGTCGGCCAGTATCTGAAGCTTAAAAAAAACGGCGCCAATCTTTCGGCACTGTGCCCGTTCCATTCGGAAAAAAGCGGGTCGTTTTTCGTTTCGCCAACGCGACAAACCTGGAAATGCTTCGGTTGCGGCAAGGGCGGGGACATTTTCACTTTCGTGCAGGAAATAGAAGGGGTTGAATTCGGGGATGCCTTGCGAATCTTGGCGGTGAAAGCCGGCGTGGAATTGAAGCGCCAGACCCGCGAAAGCGCGCAGATGAAAACCGAACGCCAGCGGCTTTACGAAGCCTGCGAACTGGCGGCGCGTTTTTTTGAAAAACAACTGGCTTCGTCAAAAACCGGCGCGGCGGCAAAAAAGTATTTGCTTGACCGGGGATTTTCCGAAAAAAGCATCGCCGCGTGGCGTTTGGGATGGGCACCGTCTTCTTGGCAGGGATTGCATGATTTTTTGGCAAGCCAAGGCTACACCGACAAGGAGATCGTCGGGGCGGGATTGGCCGCCGCGTCGGCGGGCGGCCGGGTTTACGACCGGTTCCGCGGCCGGATAATGTTTCCGATCTCCGACTTCAATTCGCAAGTGGTGGGGTTTGGCGGCCGAATGTTTGAAAATGCGCCGGACGGCGATCGCGGTTCGGCGCCGACGGCCGGCGCGGCGGAACCGAAATATCTGAACACCGCCCGCACCGCGCTTTATGATAAAGGCCGTTTGCTTTACGGTCTGGACCGCGCCAAGGTAGCGATCCGCCAAGCCGATGCTTGTGTTCTGGTGGAAGGATATGCCGATGCGATTATGTCGGCGCAAGCCGGCGTGGAAAATGTTGTCGCGACTTCCGGGACGGCGCTCACCGAAGACCATTTAAAAATCATCAAACGATTCACGAACAATTTGATTTTGGGTTATGACTTGGATCTTGCGGGTGAGAATGCCAGCCGGCGGGGCATTGATATGGCCCGCGCCGCGGGATTTGACGTGCGCGTGGCGCGGCCGGCGATTGCCGGCAAGGACCCGGCCGATATCGTTGCCGCCGATTCCCGGGAATGGCAAAAAGCGACTGCCGGGGCCAAGAGCATTATGGAATTTTATTTTGACCGCGCTTTTGCCGCCGGCGACAAAAATTCTCCGGCGGGGCGGAAAAAAATCGTTGATTTCATTTTGCCGGCGATAAAGATCATTCCCAACGCGATTGAACAGGCGTTTTGGTTGCAAAAGATCGCCGATAAAATAGAGGCGCGTGATATTCATTATGAAGAATACTTGCGCCAAGAGCTGAAAAAGGTTAGGATTAACCAAAACGGACCCGCCGCCGCGGCCGTTTCGCGCGCTCCTTTCGCCGCGAATGCCAAAAGCCGGGAAACCCGCTTGGAAGAGCGGATTTTGACGCTGGCCGTTAAATTTCCCGCTCACATCGGTTTGGTCGGGGATGCACCGGATTTTTTCACTGCCGAGGGCAAAGAGATTGCCGCGCGTCTGCGCGCTGGCGGATTTCCAAAGGGCGAGATCGCGGGCAAGACGGGAGAATACTACGAAACGCTTTTTTTCGCGGCGGAGAATGAAACCGTCAGCGAAGCCGCGGCGGCCGAAGAGATTGAATTTCACGTTGCCGCGATCCGGGAAAACATTTTTAAAAATTCTCTGGCGCATTGCGCCCGCGATTTGATCCGGGCGGAAACCGCCGGCGACCTTGAAACTGCCGGAAACTTGCGCGAAAAATATAACAAACTTTGCAAAAAAACAAAAAATTCGGTTAATTAAAACGATATGGCGAGCAAAACAAAAAAACCGGCAGTATCTGCGGCAAAACCGCCGGCGGTCCGTGCAAAAAAACCGCTGACAAAAAAAACGCCCGCAGGGAAATCCGCAAGCAAGCAAAAACCGCGGGCGGCTAAAAAACTTTTCAAAGCCGCCGCGCCGAAAGCGAAAAAAATAGCGCGCAAGAAGGAGGGAATGTCCGCCAAAGTTTTCAACCCGCAAAAGTTGGAGGTTTTTATGGAGAAAGGGGGCCAGCGAGGATTTGTGACGTTTGCCGAAATAATGTCTTTTTTCCCGGACGTGGAAAAGGATGTTGACGGGCTGGACGAACTGTACCAAATTTTGGAAGTCAAAGGCATTGAAGTCAAAGAGGCGCGGGAATTTTTGGAAGTCGGCGAAAAAATTGCCAAGCGCCGCTTGGAATCAAAAATTGACCCGGTCCAGATGTATCTGAAAGAGATCGGCCGGATTCCGGCGCTCACTGCCCATGACGAAAAGGAGCTGGCAAAAAAGATTGAGGCCGGCGATGCCGAAGCGCGCAAACGGCTTACGCAATCCAACTTGAAGCTGGTGGTGTCCATCGCGCGCAAATACATCGGGCGCAGTGCGCATTTGGGCTTGCTGGATTTGATCCAGGAAGGCAATTTGGGCTTGTTCCGCGCGGTGGAAAAATTTGACTGGCGCAAGGGCTACAAATTTTCCACCTACGCCACCTGGTGGATCCGCCAGGCGATCACCCGCGCGCTGGCCGACCAGGCGCGGACGGTGCGCATTCCGGTGCATATGATTGAAACCATTTCCAAATACACGCAGGCGAAAAGAAAGCTGTTGCAGTTTATGGGGCGCGAACCTTTGCCCGAAGAGATCGCTTCGGAGCTGGGGTTGGAGCCGGCCAAGGTGCGCTATATCCAAAAAATTTCCCAGGATTCGGTGTCGCTGGAAACCCCCGTGGGCGACGACGGCGAAGACAGCGTGCTGGCCGAATTCATCGCCGATCACAAAGTGACGTCGCCGGCGCTGGACGCCGCGCGCAGTTTGCTCAAAAACCGGCTCAACGAAGTGCTGATTGACTTGATGCCCCGCGAGCAAAAAATTTTGGCGTTGCGCTTCGGTTTGGAAGACGGGGTGACGCACACTCTGGAAGAAGTGGGGCAGGAATTCGGCGTGACGCGCGAGCGCATCCGCCAGATTGAAGCCAAAGCCTTGGAAAAGATCCGCAACCATGCCTCATTGAAAAAACTCCGCGACTATTGATATGAAGTATCAATCTATCGTCTTTTCCGGACTGCCCGGGGCGGGAAAATCCACGCTGGTGGCGAAATTGAAAGAAATATATAAATGGCCGATGCTGTCGGTGGGCGATTTATGGCGGGCGCGCTGGGCGAATTTATGTCCCGATAAAGAAATTTCCTTTGAAGAATATTGGCGCACCACTTCCAGCGAAGACAATCGGCAGGTGAATGTTGATTTTCGCGAGCAAGCGACCAAAAATCATTTGATCGGCGACTGCCGATACACGGTCTATTTGAAGGATTTGCCGGTGTTTTTGGTCTTTTTAACCGCAGATTTAAACATCCGCGCCAAACGAGGGGTGGGATTGGCAAAATATAACGGCAACGGCGAAAAAGAAATCAAAGAGATACTTTATCGCCGCGAGGCCGATGAAGTTGCGGCAAGCAAGCGTCTTTTTGGCTATGATTATCGCGATCCGGCCAATTATCATTTGGTTTTAAACACCGCGATGCTGTCGCAGGAAGAAGAAATCGCGGTCATTAAAAGTTTACTCAAATAAACTGCCCTGCCTCAAGGGGCGAGGTATTCCTTTGAGACGAGTTTGTTTTCTTGCCATTCATCCCGATCCAAATATTGGGGTATTTCTGGCGACGAAATAAAAATATGAAACAAAAATTATTATTGACTATATTTGTCGCGGTGTGTTTAACGGTTTTGCCTTTGGGAAAAAATTTTGCAGTGGCGCAAAATTACGGCGCGCTCAATCCGGCGGCATTTATTGAATCCCTCAAAACGGAACTTTCGCTTTTAAAAATGCTTTTGGCGAATATGAACGCGAAAAACGCGATTAATTCACCGGCGTATATTGCCGTGGATTTAGAAACCGGTAAAACGCTGTTGTCCAAAAATCCGGAACAAGCCCGCCCGGCGGCGTCAATCACCAAAATGATGACCGCGGCAATCGCGCGCGAAAACATTGACGAAAACAAAAAAATCATCCTCACCGATTCAATGCTGGTGCCGGCGGGAAGCAGCTCCGTCCTTTACGCCGGGCGGGAAATTGACATCAAGACTCTTCTCAAGGCGGCGCTCATCCAGTCAAGCAACGATGCCGCCGAAGCGCTGGCGCAAGCCGCGGGCAAGGAAAATTTTTTGGCGCTGATGAACCAAAAGGCCGCCGAATTGGGGATGAAGAACACCGTGTTTTTTGATCCTTGCGGATTGAATCCCAAAAACAAATCAACGCCCGCCGATTTGGCGAAATTGGTGGCCTATGTCCACAAAAATCATCCCGAAATTCTGGCCACCGGCAAGAGCAACGATTTTTGGCTGGAAGACAAATCCGGCGTGTGGATGAAATTCCAAAACGTCAATAATTTCTATCCGTTGGCGGCGTTTGTCGGCGGCAAAACCGGCTATTTGCCCGAGGCCAAGCAGACCATCGCCGGCGTGTTCAATGTCAATGGCAAACCAACCGCGATTGTTGTTCTCTACTCCGCTAACCGCCAAGCCGATATTTTCCGCATCCTGGAAAAACTCCAATCTCAAGGGGGATTATGACCCTTAGTAACTGCTCACTGGGTCTAAAATTAAAAGGGTCTATCCCTCGTTACTGCGAGGGTTAGACCCTTTTAATTTTGTGCTTACAATTCCTTGCCAGGGTCTAACCCCCACGATTACGCGGGGGATAGACCCTTAAAATGCAAAAATACGCTCTCCCCGGTGAGTGGTTACGATCCTTAATCTTGACAAATTTAAAATTAAGTTCAGAATAGCCGCAAGATAAAGTTCATTGTCAAAGAATTAAATAAAGGAGGCAAAGGAATTGTTATCAAAAACGATTGTGATTTTTTGGTTGGTAATGTTGCTGTTTTTACCGATTGCGTTGGCAAATCCGCCAGCGGTTTCTTGTATCGGCGGTGATAATGAAAAGACAAGCGAAATCACTACCGATGGCACCAATGCTTGGCAGACTTTTTATGCCGAGGAGAACGACCGGATCACTTTGAAAGGAAACTCCGGCTTTTGGGAAAATCAAAACGGTCAAAAAATCAGCGACGGGAGTTCGCTTACTTTTGCCGTAAAAGAAAGCGATTCGTATGTTTTAAAAACAGCGAATGGTGATTTTATTGCAACGGTAAATGTTGTTTCGCTGTCGTCTTGCGTCCCCGAATGGCGATCGGAGGTTGAGATCAACGATGACGAATATGACGAAGACAATACCAAAATCGTTGCCGCGGGCGAGGAGCTTGACTTTAGCGTGAAAGTTGGAAGTAATTGCAAAAAAAAATATCAGGTTGAGTGGAGCGTGAATCCGTCTTCGGCGGTTGCCTTTGATAATCCCCGGTCGCTTTCCACCAAAGGATATGTGGCCAATGATTATTCGGGCAAGAATCCCGTGGTAACGGTAGCCATCATCTCTGAAAACGGAGAGAGGCGGCGCGAAAAAACCGTTAATCTGATGGTTATAAAAAATTCTCCTCCGGCCATTAAAGTCAGAATTGGTTCTTCAATTGCCTCATATAAATCTTTTGAGGTTTCCCTTGAAGAATCAACAACCGGCAGGTCCGGCGACGAAGACGGCGATTATATCAGCGAGATTGAAGTCTGGCTGAATGATGCCAACGGCAAGTTGGTGAGCCATCGCCGGAAAACTATGGATCACGAGAAGCCTTTGCCGGTTCTGAGTTTAACGCCCGGAAGCATAGGGCAATATACTTTAACCGCGCAGATCACCGACCGCTACGGCGCGACCGACACCGCCGATGTCACCATTTTGGTGACCGAGAAGGGCGATAGCGGCAGAGACAAGCCGATGATTGATGTTCCGGAGGATATTTATTGTGCCGAAGGGTCATGCGATTTCAGTGTCCGCAGTGTTGATAAGAATGTCTTCATAGATTATTTTTATCAGGGGAAAAAAATGGTTAAGCCATTCAACCTTCCTCCCGGTGATCACGAAATTCTCATCAAAGCATATTCCCTTGATGAGAACGGCAGGCGGAAAAATGAAATCACAAAGACCGTATATGCCCATGTGACTGCCGATTCCAATACCTCTGCTATCGCCGAACCCGCGAACATGGCGCCGATTGCGCGCGAAGATCCGACCGAGACTCAAAAATCGCCGCCGGGGATTGTGCCGTTGGCGATAGGGCTATTCGCCGCCGCGCTGTTTGCCCGCCGCCGGATGTCGGCACAGAAAGATGAGCAGTATATAAATCAAGCAAGGAGTTGATATGAGTGAAAGAATATAGGGCGGTGTGTTTTACCGGAACTCCGGGTTCTGGGAAATCCACGGTTGTGCGCCAAGTTGCGAAAATTACGGGAATGGAAATTTTGTCCGTGGGAAATTTTTGGCGAGAAAAATATGAGAATATTGCAGGATGCAAGCCGCCGTTTGAAGAATGGTGGCCTCATACTTCATCTCGCCAAAATTTTGAGGTGACCAAGGAAGCCTGTTGCACTATTCTCAAAGAGAATAAGATTGGGGATTTGCGATATCCGTTCTTTCTCCATGGCAAAGATGTCGTCCTTGTTCTTATTGATGCCGATTTGGATACAAGGGCGGCGCGGGCGCTTAAAGTTGAGAAATATCGCGGGAAGACTAAAGCTGAAATTGCCATTATCCTAAACCGTCGTGTGGCGGACGAATTGGAGATGGGCAAACAGCTTTTCGGTGGCGACTACGATTTTCTTAATCCAAAATATTATAATCTCTGCTTTAATAGTGGAGTAATTGGATATGAGGAAATTGCCAAATGCGTGGTTGCGGCAATGGAGCGGCCTTGGGATTATTTATAATCCTTTTTTATTTATGTTTGGCACTCTTGAAAAAAACCCAACGATGGGGTAGTATCTATTTGTCAGAATCTGTTTTGCCAAAATTTATTCCGGCGTGGCGCAATGGTAGCGCGGTTCGCTGTTAACGAAAAGGTTGTAGGTTCGAATCCTACCGCCGGAGCCCAATAGTTGAAAAATCAGTTGTAGCCGCTAAAAGCACCGCGTCAAACGGTGTTTTAAGCTTAAAATCGAACTTTTTGTCATTTAAGACTAGGTTCTGAAATACCAAATTGAAAAAACGCCTCTTTTCATCGGGTTCAGAACTTTCAAGGATTTGTGCCGCTCTTTTGGCAATTCCCATCACCCGATTGGCGGTTAGATAATAGCTGTGTGCAAAAAAGTGGACATTTATGTGTCCACTTTTTGGGATATATATCGACTAAGTTATTTTTGATTGCTATCTTTTCTATCTTGTTCTGCCTTATACCATCCTTCTCTGTATGATTCTTCATGACCCTTAACGGGTTTATAAGGGCTAGAGACAACGTTCCTGAGAGTCCCTTCTATACTTCTATCATCAGCATATCTCTCATAATCCTTTCTTCCTTTGTTTTCTGCGGCTCTATCCTGTTTTATTTTATCAGATTCTTTACTCATTTTGGTGATGATTGTATATAAAATATAAAAGATTGCCGACTTTTGTGTAAATTATTAGGAACAGTCTTTTGTAATTTATTATTAGTTAATCATTGTAAGATTGTCAATATGCGATTTGGATTATGGCGAAATTTGACAAAAGTGCAAACAAGCACTATTGTACGAATTGAAAATAAATGACTTCAAAGGAGAATGGGACGCCTTGCGGCGGTTGCTCCGCGAATTTAAGGCCTTGCGGAGTGGTAACGGATGTAAAAGAATGCGCTTGTGGCGGAAATGGAAATTGCCAAGATTGTTCCTGTAAAAAGAGGAAATTGAGCGAGGGTTGAGACTACGAGGAGGTAATGATGTGGGAAAATAAACACAAAAGACCTTCGGGCAAAGAGATCAGAAGAGCCCAAAGAAGGGCGCGTAAAGAGAGGACGGATAGAAGAAACGCGAGGGGGGATCTTAAAAAATTGGATCTTCCATAATCCAAAAAGGTGACTGATTGTTCAACCTTTTTTATTTTACAAATGCGGTAATTTATCAGTTCCGCGCGGAGCGTTAGCGGAGTGGAAGGAATACTGCGGCGCCTTGGGCGTGCGGCAGTTTATGCTATGATGTAGGTATGAAAAAGGCTTCTATAAGACCTACTGCTTAATTGACTATTTCCATTGTATAATAGATGCATGAACATATCAAAGCTCAAACAGAATCCCCAAATATTCACCCGCGTGTTCGGAATTACGCCGGAAAAATACGACCGACTTGCCGTTAAAACATATCCGCTCTGGGCCAAAGCCGAAGAAAAACGGCTGAAACACCCTCGTAAAGTCAGAAAAGGCGGCGGAAGGAAATACTCTCTTTCCTTTGAAGAAATGCTCGCCATGCTTCTGCTGTATACCCGGGCATATGTCACTCATGCGTTCCTTTCCGCTTTGTTCGATATCGATGACAGCCGGGTTTGCCGGTATTTTGCCAGATTGCGTCCGTCGGTTGAAGCGGTGTTCAAATTACCGGTCAGGAATTCCGATCTGTCCGAAGAAGAAATCTTGCAGCTGGTCGTTGATGCCACCGAACAGCGCACCGAACGGAGAAAGAAAGGCTGTGGTTACTCGGGAAAAAAGAAAGCCCATACCGTTAAAACGCAAATCGTGGTCGACAAAAAAGGCAACATCGTTCATATCTCAAAATCGGTTCCCGGTAACATTCATGATAAAAAACTTTTCGACAAATCAAAAATCAAGCTCCCCGAGAATGCCAAGGGCGATTTGGGATACCTTGGCACAAATATCCGGATTCCGATTAAAGCTTCCAAGCTACATCCGCTCACCCAAAAACAGATTGAAAGGAACAAGCGTTTCTCAAAGCGACGCATTGTCGTTGAACATGTTTTCGCTTCGTTGAAAGCGTATCGTATTTTAGCCGATCGTTTTCGCGGCTCTCTGGCCAATTATCATCAGTATTTCTTAATCGTTTGCGGTTTGCGCAGCCTTGCCAGAGCCTAATCCATCTTGGGGATTGGGGCCTTACAAGGTCGCACAAGCAATTAAGCAGTAGGTCTTATATTATTTTCTCCTTTAAGCTGGCCATATACTCCCAATTTTCGAGGGTTATAATTAACGTTGGACTGGGGAGCCCTTCGGCAAGCTCAGGGCAAGTTCTAAAAAATCAGTTAAAGTTGGCAAAAACAACGGGGGTCCAACCCCTGTTTTATTCTAATCTCTGTTCTTTGATTTTTCCATATTATGGAATATGGGCGCCAAGCTGTGTGCGGGGTGATGGTTGAAAAGGTTGTGGGGGATGTTATATTTATGCTATATTTGTGCTATATTTAAACATAGCATCATTAATAACGGCAAAATAATATGAATCGCAAAGCTGAAGAAAAAAACATCCGCAAGTTGACGCGGTTGGGCAAACTGTCAATCGCGGTGACCATTCCGCGCGATCTGGTCGTGAAGCTTGGCTGGCGCGAAGGCCAAAAGGTCGTGGCCAAAAAGCGCGGGCGGGGCGTTTTCATTGAAGACTGGCAACCAAAGGATTGAATAATTAATCAAATTGTTCCATAAAAAAGCTGGATATATCCAATGCTAAAATTGTTAAAAAAATATGAGCGATCAAAACGAAGAGTGCTGTCCCAAATTTGATCCCGCACCTTGGGACGGAAAGGTTTTGGAGTGGGAAAATAAAAAATTTATCAAGGGCAAGGTTTTCACTTTGTTTTTTATGCCGGTTAATTTTGGATCGGTGATCGTCAAATTGATGGCCAAGGTCAAAGACGCCGGCGCCGGCACGCCGGAGAATCTTTGTTTGTCGGACCACACTTCAAAATGGAATATGGATTTGTATCTGGCGGTGGATAGAGAAGTTCCCGGGGCCGAAAATGTCGCACTGTCGGGCAGATTTTTCAGCAAGGTTTACGAAGGGGATTTTAAGGAAACCGGCAAATGGTGCCGGGATTTTGAGAATATCGCCAAAGAGAAGGGAATGAAGATTGAAAAATGGTATATGTGGTATACCACTTGCCCCAAGTGTGCCAAAAAATACGGCAAGAATTACACGGTGATTGTCGGCAAGATCAATTAACGCGTCCGGAGGCGCGGGTTGAAAGTCAACGAGGAAGCAATCCCCGTTGACTTTTTGACCGCCGGCCGCTTTTCAGCCGTTTTTCCCGGCGGGGCTTGACATAAAAGTTAGAATAATATAACATTATAATTGTTAGAAATAATTAACTAAAATATGACACTAAAACAATACAAAATTTGCCGCATTGCGATTGTTTTCGCTCTTTCAATGCTTATCAGCGTTTCCATCACCTTGGAGAACTATTATCTGCCGATTGTTTTTGTGATCACTGCCGCCGCGGCGATGTATTATTGCAAAAAACAGCTTAATACCAAGGAAGTGATGGCCGACGAACGGGATTATCAAATCGCGGGCACGGCCTCCCGCTATGCCATCTCGATTTACGGCTGGATCGCCACGGTCGGGATTTTCATTTTGATGGCGGTTTCTCCCTCGAGAGACAGCGTGCTCTATATCGCGGCTCAGTGCTGGGCGTTCAGCGTTTGTTTTCTGCTTCTTGCCAATGCCTTCATTTTCAGATATTTGATCAAAAAACAAAAATAGCGATGAGAAACAAGATCAAAGAAATGAGAAACGAATCCGGAATGACACAGGAAGAACTGGCGCAAAAAGCCGGCGTCCGGCGGGAAACGATCGTGTTTTTGGAGCAGGGAAAATACAATCCTTCCCTCAAGCTGGCGATGGAAATTGCCAAAGTTTTTAAAATGAAGGTGGACGATTTGTTTCATTGAGGCAATTATCTGTTATAATGGGTTTAACGGATTGTCCGGATGCCTCGCGGTAAATTATGCTCTGGGGAAAATTTCCCCGTGGCCCCAAAATATGAAAAAAAGCATCATTTTCGCCTTATTGATCGTTTTGGCGTCTTTTGGCGCCAGCGCTTATTTTTATCCGCAAATGCCCGAAACTGTGGCATCGCATTGGGACATTAACGGCGAAGCCAATGGTTATATGTCCAAATTTTGGGGATTGTTTTTGATGCCGATTATTTCCTTGGCGATATTTTTGTTTTTTTTGGCCATTCCGAAAATTGATCCGCTCAAATCAAACATTGAAAAATTCAGAAAATATTTTGATGCGTTTATCGTCGTTTTCCTTCTCTTTTTTCTCTATGTCCATCTTTTGACCGTGGTCTGGAATCTGGGAGTTGGATTTAATATGGCCCAGCTTATGTCGCCGGCGTTTGGCGTGCTGTTTTATTACTGCGGGGTGTTAATGGAAAAAGCAAAACAAAACTGGTTTATCGGTTTCAGAACTCCGTGGACAATCAGCAGTGCGGAGGTTTGGGACAAAACTCATCGCGTTGGCGGGGCGTTGTTTAAAATTTCCGGCATAATTGCTCTTGGAGGATTGATCTTGCCGGCCGCGGCTTTTTATCTGGTTATTTTTCCAATTTTGTTCTTTTCGCTTTACATTACGGTTTATTCCTATTGGGAATACAAAAATACCGCTCGTAAATTATAAAAACATATGAAAAAAAATATTTGGATAATTATTATCATTGTGATTTTTTGTGCCGCCGCGGCGGCGTGGTATGCCGGACGCCAAAATAATGCGGGTCCTGCCGGAGAAACTTTTTCGGGCCAAACGGGACTGCCGGAACAAAACGCGGCCGGTGAACAAATTTTCATCGCGCAAGCGGTTTATGTTTGCGACGGCGGCAAAACCGTTAAAGCGTCTTTTTATGAGGGCGAGCCTGTTTTCGTTGAACCCGGGCAAATGCCGATTCCCGCGGGCAGTGTGAAAATTGTTCTGGACGACGGGCGGAATTTTGATTTGCCGCAGACGATTTCGGCATCGGGGGTCCGTTATGCCAACGAGGACGAGTCGTTCATTTTCTGGAACAAGGGCGATGGCGTGTTGATCTTTGAAAACGGCGAGGAAAAAGATTACGTCAATTGCGCCGCGCCGGCGTCCGACGGCGATCAAGCCAAAATCAATCAGTAATCCGTTGCGTTAATATTCAAACAGCGAATCTAAATTAAAAATTATGAATAAAGAAAAAATCATTGTTTGGGCGCCGCGGGTAATGTCGGCATTGTTCGTGTTATTCCTGATGATGTTTTCATTGGACGTTTTTGAACCAGGAAAAAGCGCGCAGGAAATCGCGACGGGATTGTTGGTGCATAATGCCCCGGTTCTGTTTTTGGCGGCGGTTGTCGCACTCTCTTGGAGGCGCGAGCTTGTGGGAGGGATCACGTTTATTACGGCCGGGATATTTTATATTTTTATGGTGATGGCGGGATCATTAAAGAACGGGGTTGAATGGTATATGGCTTCATGGTTTTTGGTTATCTCCGTCCCGGCATTTTTGATCGGGGCGCTCTATTTGCTTGCCTGGCGTCAAGAAAAATCCAAAAGAACCGACCGCCCGTCCGCGTAGCGAACGCATTTACCAAATTTATTTTTGTTGATAAAAACATCCTTACAAACTTGAGTATGTTGGTATGTTTTACATAACAATAATGAAGATGCAATAAAAATAACACATAATTATGGCAAAAATAAAAACCGCCAAACAAATGGAGCGGCATTTAAAAGGGATAGCCAATCATTATAGGATAGAAATTCTTCTGATTTTGGCCAAACAAGAAAATATCACATTGGAAGAAATCATTGAGGCTGTAAATGCCAATGGAAAAACCATTGGCGAGCATGTAAGGCGGCTTTTCACGGCCGGTCTTGTGAACAAAAAATATCGCGGCAAATTCGTGGAACATTCTTTGACGCCTTACGGAAAAACTTTTGTTAAATTCTTGGAAGCGTTCCGCCGCATATCAGACACATCCTTACAAACTTGAGTTTTTAAGGATGTGTTAATGGGAAGAAATCAAAAAACCCGCGAGAGCGGATTTTTTGTGCAGGATTTATTTGGACAAACTATGAGAGGTGGGCGGAGACCAGCTTGGTCATTTCAAACATATTGACCACTTTCTTGCCTCCGAACACCGCCTGCAAGTTTGTATCGGCGTTGATGTTGCGCTTGTTCTTCGGGTCTTGCAAACCGTTTTTCTTAATATATTCCCAAAGCTTCTTCACGACTTCGGAACGGGGCATCGGCCCATTGCCGACGACGGCGGCTAACGTATCGCTCACATTCATCGGCTTCATAAAAGCCGAATTTGCTTTTTTTGCCATATTTTATTTTTCCTCCGCGTTAACGCGGAGGAATTATTATTTTCAATCCTTTATGGAAAGATAGCATAAATTTGTTTTGTGTCCAATAGTTTTTCCCTAATTGTTCCTGATTTGGCTAAAGCGATGTTGCCGTGGCCCATATTCCATGTTGGATATATGACGGCCTTGATCTGCTGTTTGTTTTGTTGCGCGGCGCGCTCTTTATGTTGCTACCGAGCATACTGCTTACACGATTCTTATTTTAGTGTATGATGTATGATAAAATAATAATAATTAACAACGGTGAATTTATGGCGACAAACGTGGATGAAATTTCGGAAAAAACGCCGGCGATGAAACAAATCAGGGACGAGGTGGTGGCCTGCCGAAAGTGCGCGCTTTGCGAATTCCGCCGGCAGAACAATTATTTTCCGGTGATCGGGCAAGGTAATCATAATGCGTCAATTATGCTTGTGGGAGAAGCGCCGGGGTTAAATGAGGCCAAGACCGGGCGTCCGTTTTGCGGCGCGGCGGGCAAGGTGTTGGACGAGTTGTTGGAATCCGCAAGAATTAAAAGAGAAGAGGTTTATATTGGCAACATTCTAAAAGATCGGCCGCCGGGCAACCGTAATCCTTTACCCGAAGAAATTGCCGCTTGCACTTCTTACTTGGAACGGCAGATTGAAGTTATCAATCCCAAAATTATCGGCGCGCTGGGAAATTTTTCCGTCGCGTTTTTGCTGGAAAAATACGGGTTGAAGGATAAAATACAAGGCATCAGCAAAATTCACGGCCAAATTTTTGAAACCGGTGTGGAATTTGGCGGCAAAACCATCGTCCCCCTTTACCATCCCGCGGTGGCGGTCTACAATGCCAATATGAAAGAAATCCTGAAAAATGATTTTCAAATTTTGGCGCGCCGGATCAACAAAAATTAAAGACAACATGGAAAAAGAAAAAATAAAAAAAATATTCATTGAATCGGCGCTGGCAATTACGGCGCTGGCGGCGGGCACGGCGCTGGTGATTTTGTTTCCGCTGATTTTTTTGCTTGAAGAAAACAAAACCGTCATTGAAAACGAATTGAGACAAACCAGAGAAGGTTTTTTTGTGTTTGCCGGAAATTTGCTTTCAAGGATTGACGGGTTGGAAAAATCGCTGGAGCGGACCGAGCGCGATTTGGCAATCGCCTCCGCCCAGCGCGATCATTTGGGACTGCAATATAACGACGCCATGGAAAAATATCTTCAAGAAAAAGCGCGGATGGACGATTTGCATTCGCAGGTCGGCCAGATACAGGGTTCGGTGCAAACTTTGGAAAAATTGAAAGCCATTGATCCGGAGCTCTTGAAAAAATATTCCAAGATTTATTTTTTAAACGAGAATTATATTCCCGAATCGCTGGCGAAGATTGATTCAGAATATGTTTTTAATCCCGAAGAAGACTATTTTTTTCATGCCAAAGCATGGCCGTTTCTGAAAGTAATGATGGCAACGGCCGCCGCGGATGGCATTGACATCAAGATTATTTCCGCTTACCGATCGTTTGGCGAGCAAACGGCGATCAAGGCTTCCTATAAAATGGTTTACGGATCGGGCGCCAATCGATTTTCGGCGGATCAGGGATATTCGGAACATCAGTTGGGCACCACAATTGATTTTACCGATTCCGAGATCGGGGCGGGTTTTTCGGGATTTGAAAAAACGGAGGCCTATCAGTGGTTGGAAGACAACGGTTATCAATACGGCTTCGCCCTTTCGTATCCGGAAAGCAACCGTTATTACCAATATGAGCCGTGGCACTGGCGGTTTGTGGGGCGCGATCTGGCGCAGAAATTACACGCTGAAGGAAGGTATTTTTACGATCTTGACCAGCGCGACATTGATGAATATTTGATTTCATTTTTTGATTGAC
>DAOSDI010000023.1:0-15025 GCA_035362275.1 Candidatus Pacearchaeota archaeon
GCCACCAACGCGGTCCGTCGGGTTAAGCCCGGCGAGTATATCTACCAATATCGCGCCGGATGCCGCCCATCGTCTTCATCATTTTGCCGGGCTTTTCAAAAGCGAAAATTCCAGCGGCGATTTGGGCACAGTCCTTAATTTTTATAATTCATTGAAGGACTTCCCAAATCGCCGCTGAAACATATGGCAAGACAATCAGGCTCCGAAAATGGCGCGTTGTTTTTAAAAACTCTTTCCTCTCAACGCGCCATTTTCAGGGCCTGTTTTTTTAAACGCCGGCGCCCGGCGCCTCTTTCTTTTTTTATATTTTGTGCTAAAATTCCCTTGCGTTAATGAATTTGTGTTTTTGTTTTTGTATTTGTATTTTTTCATCAACTCATCTCTCATTGACTCATAAACTATTCTTCGCCGAGATAGCTCAGTTGGCAGAGCGGCGGTATCGTAAACCGCAGGTCGGAGGTTCGAAGCCTCTTCTCGGCTCATTGACGCGCAAAAACAACCCTTTGGGTTGTTTTCTCGGCTTTTGGCCGGTCGGTTTCCAGTTTTCGGCAAATCGGCAATGATAAATATAATAAATTATCAGTTATCAATATATCAATGACCAAACAATGCGGCTTCACTTTTGAAAGTTTATGTGGTAAACAATAGGTGTGAATATGGCCGATTCAAACGAAAAAATCCGGGGATTGCGGGATAAGCTCCATCTTTTGATGGACCGCCTTTGACATTGCCGCCAAAAAAGAGAAAATAAAGGAGTTGGAGGAACGCGTTGCGCGCCCGGATTTTTGGGGAATGCCCGAACAAGCCGCGGCGATTTCCGAAGAATTGGCGGACTTGAAAAAGAATATCGGGGAGCTGGAGGATCTGGAAACGGAACTGGACCTGCTGGAAGAGGCCGGCGGCGAAGAGGATATCAACGCGGCGGCCGGAAAGATTGAAAAGGAAGAGGAGCTGGCTTTTTTGTCGGGCAAATATGACCGGCAGAATGCCATTTTGACCATCCATTCGGGCGCCGGCGGGCAGGATGCGCAAGATTGGGGCGCGATGCTTCTGCGGATGTATTCGCGCTATTGCCAGCGGCAGGGATTCAAGGCCGCGGTGATTGACGAATCTTTCGGCGATGGCATCAACGACGGGCGGATCGGTTACAAGGAAGTTTCCCTGCATATTCGCGGCCTGCGGGCATACGGTTATTTGAAAAAAGAAAACGGCGTCCATCGCTTGGTGCGCAAATCTCCTTTCAATGCTAAAAATTTGCGGCAGACTTCGTTTGCGCTGGTGGAAGTCTTTCCGGAATTTTCCAAAAGCGATTTGAACGGGATTGTCCTGCGCCCCGAAGACGTAAGGATTGATTTCTACCGCGCCTCCGGACCCGGGGGCCAATATGTGAACAAGCGGGAATCGGCGGTGCGCGTCACGCACATTCCCACGGGAATTTCCGCTTCCTGCCAAACCGAACGCTTGCAGGGGCAGAACAAGGATCAGGCGATGGAAATTTTAAAAATGAAACTTTTTCATTTAATGCAGGAATCGCGCGAAAACGAATTGGCGAAAATAAAGGGCGACCGGGTTTCGGCCAGCTGGGGCAATCAAATCCGCAATTACGTGCTTGATCCCTACCGGCTGGTGAAGGACACGCGCACCGGAGTGGAAACTTCGCAAACGGACAAAGTTTTGGACGGGGAACTGGACGAATTTATTGAAGCGGAAATCAAGCTAAATTGAAAATTATCCAAAGAATTTAATGATACGATTCAACGACATCACCAAAATCTATGAAACGCGGGGCGCCGGGATCAAAAAGATCGTGGCGCTGGAGAGCATATCTTTTGCCGTGGAACTCGGGGAATTCGTTTCCGTGGTGGGCCGGTCCGGCGCGGGCAAGACCACGCTTTTTCGGCTGGCGCTGGCCGAAGAAAAGCCCACGCGAGGAAGTATTTTGTTCAACGATCAAAACATTTATCGGTTAGGGCAGGGAAATTTAAACCGCCTGCGGCGCAATATCGGCGCGGTGTTCCAGGATTACAAGCTTTTGCCCAATGTCACGGTCTATGAAAACATTGCCTATGTGATGAAGGTGATCGGCGCCAGCGATGCCGAGATAAACTGCAATGTGCCGCGGATATTGGAGATCGTGGAATTGGAAGACCGGCAAAAAAATTATCCGGCCGAACTTTCCGGCGGCGAACGCCAGCGGGTGGCGATCGCCCGGGCGCTGATCCACCGGCCGCAAGTCGTGCTGGCCGACGAGCCCACGGGCAATCTGGATCCCTATCACACGCTGGATATCTTGAAACTGCTGATTAAAATCAATGAAATGGGCACCACGGTGCTGTTGGCCACGCACAATCGCGAAATTGTCAACAAGCTCAAACGGCGCGTGGTTACATTGGAAAAAGGCAAAGTTATCCGCGACGAAAAAGTCGGGCGCTTCTCATTATAAAAATTATCAATTTCCAGTTTCCAATTTTCATTGAATTTTCAATGTCTCAATTGCCAAACAAACCAAGACGCGATGTTTGTTTAAAAATTGTTTGATTGGTAATTTATTGAAAATTGAAAATTGGTAACTGAAAATTATCCAAAGAATTTTTATGTTCACTTCTCTTCGGCGAGTTATCGGTTTGGGTTGGCAAAATTTGGCGCGTGACGGCGGCATTGCCGCGGCCAACGTGTTTATCATTATGATTCCGATTCTGCTCACCACGGCGATCTTTTCGCTCAACGCCGCGGGTGATTTTTTGATCAAACAACTGCAGGGCCGGGCCGATATTTCCGTTTACTTCAATGAAAGCGTTGCCGAAGAAGATATTTTGCGGGTGCAAGGCGAGATCGTTCGGATTCCGGGCATTGAAAAAGCGGATTATGTTTCGCGCGAACGGGCGCTGGAAGATTTTCGCCTGCGCTACGAAAGCGACCAAACCCTGATGGAATCTTTGGAAGAAGTGGGCGCCAATCCGTTTCCCGCGCTCTTGCATGTAACTGCAGACTCTCCCGCACAATTTGAAGAAGTCGCCCGGATGATGGAAAGGGACGATTACCGCGATATGATCTACAAGATCAACTATAACGAAAGGAAGGAAAACATCGGAAAAATATTCGCGTTCACGGAAAACGCGAAGAAAACCGGATTCTGGCTGTTTGTTTTGCTGGCGTCAATTTCGGTGCTGGTGACATTCAACACCGTGCGGATGGCGATTATGAGCCGCAAGCGGGAGATCGGCATCCAGCGGCTGGTGGGCGCGTCGCGCTGGTTCATCCGCGGGCAGTTTCTGGTGGAAGGAATGATTTTCGGGGTGCTGGCGGCGGCATTTTCGTTTTGCGTGTCGCTTTTGGTTTGCCATTATGCCGGGCCGGCGCTGGCCGGAGTGATGTCAGGGATGAATCTGTGGGAGCATTATACCGCCAATATTCCCACGATTTTGGGAATGCAATTGGGCATCGGCATCGGATTGGGCGCCTTTTCCAGTCTCATCGCGGTGGGCCGCTACTTGAAAATTTGACGCAAAAGTGTAAAATCCGAATATCAAAACCCGAAACAGCTTCAAAAAAATTCCAAGAACCAAATTCCAAGCTCCAAATAATATTTAATATTCAAGTATCAATATTTGAAAAATTTAGATATTGGATATTGAAATTTACTTTGTGATTTGGTGTTTGATGCTTGGAACTTAATTTGTTTGTTTCAATATTCGGATTTTGTGCTTTAAATTTTTATCATTGCGGGATCGTCTAACGGTAGGACGACGGACTCTGAATCCGTTAATCATGGTTCGAATCCATGTCCCGCAGCAAGCGACCGAAGGGGAGCGCAGTGCCCAGCGCCAGCAGGCGGCGGGTGCAAGCGACCGAAGGGGAGCGCAGTGCCCAGCGCCAGCAGGCGGCGGGTGCATTGCATCAAGTAAGAAACAGATTTGCTAACGCAAATCTGTTTCCATAAAAGTGTGAAAATTGCCCCGAGCGTAATCGCGAGGGATTGTGTCTTGATAAATTTAATTTTCTAAATAAAAAAGCTATCACTATCTGCGCACTCACACATAACCATGCACAAGACATTGATAACCCCCGGAAGTATGAGTTAACCTTCGGCCGCAATGGCACCGAGGTATTCTCGTTAGGCCTTTGAAAAGAGCTTTTGCGTCTTCACCGATTTGTTCGGGGCAGTCTTTATATTTTTGAGAGATTTCCTCTCTCGTAATGTCAAGCAAATCAGCTTGACGAGCCTTCATTCTTGCGTCTTCAAGGTTTCTTTTGTCTTCGCCGTGGTTCGTGGGATCAACCCCTTTGTTTTTTTTGATGCTCCTATTTTTTTTAAAAAAATGTCAATATTTAGCATTCAAGAAAATAAAAATGTTATATTTATGTTATATTTAAACATAACATTTTTGCGAACCGAGAAACTCCGCTCGCACAACGCATTTTAGCCACAAGTGTGGGGTAGAGGGAAAATTTATATTATTTTATGCGAGCCAGTGTGATTCGCTAAAAATTGAAAAAAGGCACTAAAAAAGGTAAAGTAAATGAAAGCAAAAATATTGATGGTTAAATGTGTAAAATTTTATGGCCAGCAATAGTGAAAAATACAAAGATTATTCGCGAGAAGAATTAATTGATGAGCTGGAAACTTTGAAAAAAAAGAAGTACGGCCTTGTTTGGGATAAAAAGAACTCGCAGGAAATGCTTGACGCTTTTGTGAACTGGGAGAATGTACCGGAGAATTTTATGCCCAAAAAGTTTCCGGTTTTGAAAGAAGTTAAAAACAAGGAAATCGAAAACGATAAAGATAAGCCAGTTAATCTTTTGATAGAAGGCGATAATTATCATTCGCTCGCCGTTTTGAATTTCACACACCGGGAAAAAATTGATGTCATCTACATTGATCCGCCATACAATACTGGAAATAAAGATTTTATGTATAATGACAAATTTATTGATAAAGATGACCCCTTCAGGCATTCAAAGTGGCTTTCATTTATGGAAAAACGTTTAAGGTTGGCTCAGAAACTTTTGAAAAATACTGGAGTCATTTTTATTTCAATAGACCACAATGAGCAAGCTCAATTAAAATTACTTTGTGACGAGATTTTTGGCGAGGAAAATTTTCAACGAGAAATTATTTGGCGAATCGGTTGGCTTTCTGGGTTTAAAACATTAGCACCCAATTTTATTAGAAATCACGATACAATATTGATGTATTCCAAGAATCATTTGTTTTTCGAATTTAATAAAGAATATATTGAGAACAAAGATTTTAAGCCGATATTAAAACCAAATGAGAAGGTGAGAGAAAAATTATTAGGGTTAGGACTGAATAAATCCCAACAAGCGGAGTTGTTAAAATTTATAAATTACGAAAATCGACCAGAAAGATATCCTATTGAGGATACTTGGAATTGTAATGAATATGACGATTTGAATAGTATAGCCATTGTTTCATTTTCTGGTGAAAAAGTGTCTAAGTACATCGGAACCGAGGAATTTGATGGACAAAAACCAATAAAGTTAATTAAACGTATTCTTAAATCAAGAAGAGATAAATCCGCAACAATTCTCGATTTTTTTGCTGGCTCTGGTACAACGGGGCACGCAGTTTTGGATATGAATAAAGAAGATGGCGGTAATCGCAAATTTATTTTATGTACAAATAATGAAAACAACATTGCGACGAATGTCTGTTACCCAAGAATCGAAAAAGCAATAAATGGATCAGGGGACAAAAAAGTTGCTGGACTTAGCGGAAACTTAAAATACTTCAGAACGGATTTCGTTGGTTCGGACTCCACAGATAAGAATAGAAGAGATTTAGTTAATAAATCCGCCGAGATGATTTGTATTAAAGAAGATATTTTTGATTTGATAGCCGATGGCGGTTTGGATTATAAAATTTACCAAAAAGACAAGAAATTTTTAGGAATCATTTTCGATTTTGATTCGATATCCGATTTCAAAAAAGAAGCGGAAAAACACAAAGGTAATTTTGTAGTTTATTGTTTCTCTTATACCGAAGCTACTCCGGAGAAGGAATTTAAAGGTCTTAAGAATAAATATGTCTTGAAACCGATCCCTGCAGTTATTCTGCGGATTTATTTGGAAATTTTCAAAAAATAGAATGTTGATGAATCTGCAATTAAAACAATATCAGGACGAAAAAGTTGAGGAGTTGAAAAACAAAGTCAACGAACTTTTAGAATTGGATGGAAGTAAACTTTGTATTTTTGAAGCTCCGACTGGATCCGGAAAAACAATAATGGTTGGCGAATTTTTGAAACGGCTGGTCAATCCACTTGATCGCGAAGACGGCAAGCAATTTTCTTTTATCTGGATTTCTGTCCGCGACTTGCACGACCAAAGCAAAAAATCTTTGGAACATAATTTTGAGAATGTTTTTCGTTATTCATATTTTGAAGATTTGCAAAATAATATTATCGGTAAAAACGAAATTTTATTTTTGAACTGGGAAAAAATTTATAATAAAGACCGTGTTTATATACGCGACAACGAAAAAGGCAAAAATCTTTCCAATATTGTTGAAAACACCAAACAGGCCGGGCGGGAAATTATTTTGATTATTGATGAAAGTCACCATACCAGTTTAGGGCCAAACGCGACAAGAGTGCGTGCGGATATTTCCGCTAAAATCACGCTTGAAGTTTCCGCTACCCCCATATTTCGCGATCCTGACGGCCATATCAAAGTTCATTTTGAAAAGGTTGTCGCCGAGGGAATGATTAAAAAAGAAGTCGCAATAAATCCAGATTTCAAAAAATTTAAAGTTGACGGTAAAAGCAGTCGGGAAATGGTGATTGAGGCGGCGGTTGAAAAGCGGAGAGAACTTTTAGAGGCTTATAAGGCAGAGGGGAGCGATATAAACCCTCTTTTGCTTATTCAGTTGCCTAATTTGCAAAAAGGGATTAACGATTTGGACAAAGATGTTTTAACAGATGTTCAAAAAATACTCAAAAGAAAATACGACATAACCGAAGACAATGACCGAATGGCAATTTGGCTCGCAGATAATAAAACCCCGAATTTGGTAAATATTGAAAAAGCGACAAATGGAGTAGAAGTTTTGGTTTTTAAACAAGCAATTGCGCTTGGCTGGGATTGTCCGCGGGCTCAAATTTTGGTCATTTTTAGAGAAACTGAAAGCAAGGTGTTTTTGCTACAAACTGTCGGACGCATTATGCGTATGCCGGAATTTCATCATTATGAAAACCATACAGAGCTAAATAAAGCCTATGTTTTTACTAATATCGGCGTAAATGAAATAAAGCTTGGCGATGAAATTGCCAAGGAATATTTTACTATTCAAGACGCGAAACGGAATGACGTGGTTTATAGCGATTTAAATTTGCCTTCAATCCACTTTAAAAGACAGCGCGAAAAGACCAGATTGTCCGGGGAGTTTTCAAAAATATTTATGGACATTGCCGAAAAGTTAAATTTAAAAAACAAGCTAAATGTAAAGAAAACGGAAATTTCAAACGAAATGATCGTTGATGGAAAGATAATCAATATTGACAAGGTGCGGGAAATCGAACACTCGATAATGAATTACCACTCGCCAGACATGGAAATACAGACTTATTATGATTTGTTTTGCAAAGCAAGCACTGGCGATTTTGCGCCATTTGATTCAATGGATCGCATAAAAAGCGCACTCAATAAATTTTTTACGCGAGCAATGGGGTTCGAAAACGATGACCCTGCTTTTTATAAAGTTATTTTAAATCCTGACAATATTGGCAAGGTGAGCGAAGTGTTGGCAATGGCAAGAGAGGAATATAAAAGAACGGTTGCGGTGGAAGATGAGGAAAGAGAAATTGAAAATTTAGTTTGGAATGTTCCGAAAGTTATCAGCTATAACAGCAAATACAAAGCAAAAAGTTGTAAAAAATCGGTAATGGTTCCGTACTATTCAAGATTTACAGAAAATAATCAAGAGGTTTTGTTCGGCGGATATGAAGAAGACAGTAAAGTTGAAACTGAATTTATTGACTATCTCGATAAAGCTAAAAAAGTTCAATGGTGGTTTAAAAATGGGCGAGGTGAAGTTAATTATTTTGCCGTTCCGTATGTTGATAGATATGGTAAGAGGTCTGCGTTTTATGTGGATTTTATTGTGCAGTTGAAAAACGGCGATGTTTGGCTTTTGGATACCAAAAAAGGCCAAACAGCCGAGAGCGCGAAAGAACGAGCCGAGGGATTGGCAAAATATATCAAAGGACAGAAAAAAGGGAAACTTTTTGGTGGGATTGTTATACCGGCTGATAAACAATGGCGATATAACAACAGCGAAAAATACGAATACAATCCAAATGATCTGAAGGATTGGAAATTTTTAGATTTAAATTAAACTGGCAAATCAAATAAAAATTACCTGAAACTGCCTTCGGAGGCAATTTTTTGGTAGCCAAAAACTCGTCGTTCCAGAATGTTGACCCAACGGCTAACAAATGTTTTGCCAAGGTATAATTTCAAACGCGCCTTATCGCCGATACGACGCCGTGGAATAGAACCAAACCGTCGGAATTGGGGCTTACGCATTTTAGCCGAAAGCGGCCGGAAGAAGTGCAGGCTTGCAGGGGGAAGGCTTCTGCTTGTCGCTTATCCGTTCCGCAGTTTTGTGTTGATAATCACGCGAAAATAAACATTTAAATACAAATTCGATGACAATTGAAGAATTTAAAAAGCATATACAAGAAATTATAGCCGAGGCCCAGCGATTATGCGCCGCAAAAACCCATGAAGGCGGGGCGCCGGTCAATTATGCTTGTATTTTTTCTCAAAGCATTGGGGAATATCAAGAATCAGTCGGTTTGGCCTGCCGATTGGGTGTGGTTGTGCAAGATACGAAAATGGGGCCAGTTTTCCATATTACTCCGATTGCAACTGCGGCGGGCGATTTGGAGCTGTTAAAAATAAGACGGCCGGATCCGAAGCGCGAAGAAATGGGCGATGCGGATTTTACGTTATCTGATTACGAAAGTTTCAAGAAAAAATATCTCGGTAAGCCGGGATTCAGCCTTATCAAACGGCCCGATATGGAAATGATTGAATTGATGGATTCGTCTTACAATGCTATCGCTTATTTTTCCCATCCCACGCTCGCTACGGTTCTGAAAATTAATCAAAAATCCAAGTGAGGGCAAAATTAATAGAAATCCAGGCCAAGGAGATATTCACCAAAAGCAAATTGCCCGGGTGCGAGTGGGTGATCAACCAGTATGTCGGCTGCCGGCATGCCTGTTTGTATTGCTATGCCAAATTCATTTCGCGGTGGCGGCCGGCGGATTACGGAAAATGGGGATCGTGGGTGGAAGCTAAAATTAACGCGCCGGAATTGGCGAAAAACCGTTATATTAACGGCCGGGTTTTCATGAGTTCAATTTCCGACCCTTACCAACCGGCGGAAGAAAAACTGGAGCTGACCCGCCGAATTTTAGAGAATTTGGATAAAAGGATCAAACTTTCAATATTGACAAAATCGGATCTGGTTTTGAGAGATATTGATCTTTTCAAACAATTTAAAAATATTGAAGTCGGCCTAACGATAAACGGTTTTGACGGCGAATCAAAAGAAATATTTGAGCCTTTTTCGGCAACAAACGAAAAACGGACCAATGCTTTGAAAACGCTGAAAGCAAACGGCATAAAAACCTATGCTTTTGTCAGCCCGATAATTCCCGGTTTGATCGATCTCGGAAAAGTGATAGACGGCACAAGGCAATTCGCCGATTACTACTGGTTTGAATTCATCAATATGCGCGGCGCCGGCTCTGAATTTGCCAAACAGCTGAAAGATCATTATCCAAAAAGCCACGGAATCATAGGCGACAAAAAAGCCCTCTCGGGCTATATTGAAGAAACCAAGGAGCTGGTATCATCAAAAAATATTCTTGTAAGAGGAATGGAAACACATTAAATCACGGCCGAATATGAATAATCCTTGCATGAAAAAAACGACTAAAATCGTTACGGGCAATGTGTGCTTTATTGTTGATGGGAAAAACAATAAATTATTGTTGCTTAAAAGGAACCGCGAACCGATGCGAGCAATGTACACGGGCGTGGGCGGGAAAACTTTGCCCGAAGAAAGCCCGTTTGACTCTTGCGTTCGCGAGGCCAAAGAAGAAACCGGATTGGATATTTCCAAGGTTAACCTCAAAGGCGTAGTAAAAACAATTTTGGACGGGGGCGATTCTTCGTGGATACTTTGGGTTTACACTGCCGGCGGTTACCGCGGAGAGATGGCCAAATGCAGTGAAGGGGAATTGGAATGGGTTGATATAAGCTCCGTCAATTCTTGTGAGCTGATCGGGTTTATAAGAAAAATAATGCCGTATATTTTGGATGAGAGCGTAATCTTTGATGGAACGATTATCCACGACACCAAAGGCAATGTTATCAAGGACAGCATTAAAACTTATCCCCGATCTTAATATCCGATTTTACATACCGGTTGCCGAGGGCAACTATCGTTTTCTGTGAAATTGGTTTTATATTTTTAGCATTTAAACAAGAACCGATCTGCGGAGGTCTTGCCTCTGCGGACTTTAAGGTTTACCGGCTCCGCGGAGCGTTAGCGGAGCGGAAGGAATACCGCGGCGCCTTGGGCGCGCGGCAGTTTATTGATTATTTTTTGCCTTGGTTGAACAATTTCAGGAATTGGCCGGTGTAGCTTTGGGGGCAAGCGGTGATGCCTTCGGGAGTGCCTTCAAAGACGATTTGGCCGCCGCGAGCGCCGCCTTCAGGGCCAAGGTCAATCAGCCAGTCGGCGTTTTTTACCACATCAAGGTTGTGTTCAATGACGACCACGGTGTTGTTGTTTTCCACCAGGCGCCGGATGATGGACAGCAGTTTTTCAATGTCAGCCATGTGCAGGCCGGTCGTGGGCTCGTCCATAACATAAATGTTGCCTTTTTTGTGGAGCTCGGAAGCAAGCTTGATCCGCTGGGCTTCGCCGCCCGAAAGCGTGCTTAGCGGCTGGCCCAATTCCAGATAATCGAGGCCGACATCGGTTAATACCTGAAGCTTTTTATTGATTTGCGAATCTTTAAAAAATCCTTTTAGCCCCGCGATGGTGGTGTGGAGGATTTGGTCAATATTTTTGCCGTTGTACCGGATGGCCAGCACCTTTTCGGTGTATCTTTTGCCTTGGCATTCGTCGCAGACGACCCGGACCTCGTCCAAAAAGTTCATTTCGTAGCTTATGGTTCCCAGCCCCTTGCATTTTGGGCAGGCGCCCGCGGAATTAAAACTGAACAGAGAAGCGCTGGTGCGGGTTTTGGCCGCGATTTCCTTGCGCACTTCGTCGAAGATGCCGACATAGGTTGCCGGATTGGAGCGCGACGATTTGCCGATGGGCGACTGGTCAATGACGATGGCGCCGCGATTCTGGTTTAGAAAAACATCGTTGATCAAACTGCTCTTGCCCGAACCGGCGACGCCGGTGACGCAGGTCAGCACCCCTTTGGGAATCTTGGTTGATATATTTTTCAAATTGTTAAGGGAGGCGTTTTTTATTTCAATATATTCGGTCCAGGGTTTTCTCGCCTTGGCAACAGGGGAGCGGTTGTTCAAGAATTCGGCGGTGAGCCCTTTTGATTGCGCCAATCTCGCAAACGGGCCGGAATAAATGATCTCGCCGCCGTTTGCGCCGGCGCGGGGACCGACATCAATTATGTAATCGGCGCAACGGATTATGTCGGGATCGTGTTCAACCACAAAAACGCTGTTGCCCTTGTTGCGCAGTTCTTTCAAAATTTCAATCAGCTTGTGATTGTCGCGCGGATGGAGGCCGATGGACGGTTCGTCCAAGATATACATCAAGCCGACCAAGTCGCAATCAAGCTGGCGCGCCATTTTCACCCGCTGGCTTTCGCCGCCGGAAAGCGTTGATACCGGTCGGTCCAGCGATAAATAGCCAACGCCGATATTGATCAAATGCGAAAGGATTTGTTTCATTTTCGTTACCATGGGGCGGGCAATCTCGGTATCAATTCCGCCGAGGTATGAATAGAGATCGGTGAATTCCATTTTGACGAGCTCCGGAATGGTTTTCCCGCCGACTTTCACGCGGCGCGCGTTTTTGTTGATGCGCGACCCTTGGCACGAGCCGCACTCGGCATGGGTGAAATATTTCTGGTAGGCGTTTTTTCGGCCTTCGTTTAATTCCTCGGGGGCTTTTTTCAGATATATCCGTTCAAGTTTTCGGGCGACGCCTTCAAATTTTTTGGTATATGTTCCCGCGCCATGAATTTTGTCCACGGGAATGCCCTCGGCATATAAAAGATCATCCAGCTCGGTTTTTGAGAAATCTTTAACCTTTTTGTTTGTGTCAAACAGGCCGATTGCGCCCAGTTCGCGCCACTGCCAGCCGCCGACCTTGTAGTCGGGGTGATCAATCGCGCCTTCGGCGATGCTTTTTTCCTTGTTAATCAACAGATCAATGTCAACTTTTATTTGCTTGCCCAAACCTTTGCAATCGGGGCACATTCCCAGGGGATGGTTGAATCCAAAAGCAAACGACGGGCCGATGAATTCGTCGCCGCAACGCGAAAACAACAGTCTTAAGTAGGTATAAAGCTCGGTGGCGGTGCCGACGGTGGAGCGCAGGTTGCTTCCCATGCGCTTTTGGTCGATGACGATGGCGGTGGAAATGTTCTTGATTTCCTCCACATCGGGCTTGGACAGCTTGGGCATGCGGGCGCGGGCAAATGTTGAAAATGTTTCAATGAGCTGGCGCTGGGCTTCGGTGTAAATGGTATCAAAAAGAAGGGAAGATTTTCCGGAACCGGAGACGCCGGTGAAAACAACGATCTTATCCTTTGGAATGGTCAGCGACACGCTTTTCAGGTTGTGCGTCCGCGCGTTTTTGATGACGATGTCGTTTTGAGGCATAGAATTTTTTTGAATGTTATTTGCGCGCTTGCAATTCCTTGATGCGGCTATCGCCCATTCAATCTCGGCTTTTGCCAAAAACCAGCTTTTGCTGGCTCTTCATTGTGATATAATATCAAATCACCATCGCCCTGTCTAACGCCGCTCCAAACCTATTCCAGACGGCCAGCCATTGAAAATTATCAAGAAATTGGTAAGTTTAATTAAAATAAAATTAAAGTGGATTAAATAATTATGTATGTCAAAAAAACCGATAATAAAATCAACTGACGCTCTTAATGACGAGGAGGCTGAAGCGCAAATAAATCAACTAAAGGCGCAAATATACAGTTTGTTAGCACAATTACCAGATTCAAACCAAGTTGATAATACCGTAGAACGAAATTTTGTGAATGAAATGGAATATGAAATAAACAGAATGAGCATTTTTTTACAAGATTTATCTCAAAGAAGTGGCGTAATTATGACCGTTGCCAGTTTAGTTTCTTTGGTACCTTGGGCTATTATAGATAACCAATTAATTTTTTTTAAATATTATGTTATATGGATTCTTCCTTTTTTAATAATCGCAATATTTTTTTATACAATGTCATCGTTGCATAGCCATATTTATCGGATAAAATTTAATAATACTACGCGAGAAAAAGAGGATTTAAATTTAAAAATATGGAAAGTTATGCGGAATAATTATCAGACTTCTTTGATGTGGTACAAAATGAGTAATATATCAACGCAATTGTTTCTTTTTAATTATTTCTTAAATTTCTATTCATTTGAATTATATGGATCAATAAACGATGAGCATGCTTTTATTATGACTTTTGGATATATTGTTACTGGAATACTAATTTATTTTTTCCAATCACTTTATGCAAGCAAAGAAACAAATCCACATTTAGAACTTGCGACAGGGGTTGGCCCATCAAGCATATGAACGAAATAACACTTCACAAGCAATGGGTGGTGAAGGCTCCGGTTGAAGATGTTTTTGGGATAATGACCGACTTTGAAAAATTCCCGGAGCATTTTCCCAAGGTTGCCGAATCAATACGGATTGATAAACGCGTTGGAAATTATGTGGAGATGGAGGCGACTCTGCGATCATTCGGCAAAAAATTTGGCGTGAAAATGAAAACTCAAATTCTCCCGGGAAAGGGTTTCATTTCGGACAACGACAGCTATCAGTTCGGAACTTCCGGGCATGAAGAGCTGTTGCTTTCAAAACACCCCCGGGGAACTTTGATTGACTACACCTATCAAGTTGCCATCCATAAAAAATGGCTACGCATCGTTGCGGCGCCGTTGCTGCGGTGGTATTCAATGAAATACTGGGAAAAAGCGGTGATTGACCGGCTCAAAAACTCCTTGAGGAATAATGATTTCAACAAAGAATTTTACAGGGGTCCAACCCCTGATTTTTAAAATCGCGCAACAATCGCGCAAGAAATATCAATTCCAAATGTTATATTTATGTTATATTTAAACATAACATTTTTGCGCGCCGGTTTTGGCGATATATTCCATATGGAATATATGGAAAAGAAATCTCGCCGACAATTTAATTTTAAAAGCATTATTCATTTTGGTATTGCTAATAATTGTTTTTGCAACTCGGCAATCAATTGAATAATCAATTTGATTAAAAGCTGTTTGATTTCGGTAATCTTTGCCAGAATTTCTGCGCGGGTCATTTTTTGTGGCTGTTCTTTTTGTGGATCAATAACGCCACCTCCATCGCCACCGCCCGATGAAACGCACTGACCATCGCGACAAGTTTTGCCACTAGCGCAAATGCCACAATTTAATGTTTTACCGCAGCCGTCGCTCCATGATCCGCATTGATAATTGCCCAATGCGGCGCAGGTTTTAGAAGTACATAATCGTCTTAATTTACAAATTCCGCTATCGCAATATTGGTCTGCGGCACATTTCGTATTATCATCAATCCAGTCGCTGTCATCAGCTTTGCAAACTTTGCAGCCGCTCACGCTTCCCGCCGCACAAATTTCAGCCTTGTCAACGCCAAATAAATAAAAATTCAACGACCGATATAATCCCGGCTTATCCTTGCCGTCGCCGTTCCAGTCGCCGGTAACGGGCAAATCGCCGGCAATTCCAAAGT
>DAOSDI010000024.1:0-14564 GCA_035362275.1 Candidatus Pacearchaeota archaeon
AAAAAAGCAAAAAATATGGCTGGCGGTTTTTTTGGCGATGTTTCTGGTGCCGGAGATTATCAATCCCGAGGTAACCGTAATATTATTTTATTGGATAAGAGAGATTTTTTTTGGAATAAGTTTTAAACTCGGGGAATCATTAAAATTTGATTTATTCAATTTGGAAATTTCGCAAATTGCTAAAGAATCATTATTTTTCATCAAGACAGTCGGTCTCATGGGAAGTTTATTATTATTGCTTTTTATCAAAACTGAAAAAACAATATTAAAAATTGTGATGATTGTTGTTTTATCGATCTTATTGTTAGCAACAATATTATATAGTCTTTCCTTTGCCAGTTTTGTTAATTTGCCATAAAAGCTGAATTTACCACAAATGGAGGCAAGCTATATATTACTGCCAAACGGTTTCCGCACAGCGGATTTTCAGGATCGTCGCTTGGCTCCACGGCTATTTTTATGGGCAATAGCTCCGCTTTGCCCGAATACGATTCGCAGAGAGATATTACGACGAATACGGTAAAAAATATCAGTCTTTCTGAAACGAAATACGTTGAGTTTGAATTGCCGGCGGGGAGGTATTGGCTCTGGTCAAGCTCTGGAGATGTTGTCGTTTACAGCTGTGAGGAGGGCGGGGTGAGCGATCCCAAGCCGGCGTGGTAGTTTTGCGGAGGGTTTTCAGAGGGTTAGACCCTCTGAAAATTGCATACACATACAGAGAGTTGATTTTTTTGATATTTTTTGTATTATGGCACCATACGCTCCTTAGGAGGGAGTGATTGAAAGGAGGTGAGAGAGTGAATTTTTGGGGAACAATGCATCAGGCTTTTCATCGCTCTGATATGTTGCTACTTGTTCTTGCTGTTTTTCCCGAAACTGTTGTTCGGGAAAAACAGCTGTCCGGCACGGATATCCCGACGCAATATCCGCGTCGGTAGATGGATGAGGAGTTCGCTGATTTTTTTAGCGACTCCTCCTTTTTATTTTATAATTTGGCGCGGTGTTTTGGCGGGAAAAATACGGGGACTTGACGGCGAATTTGGGTCGGATAGAATGAAAACACAAAAAGTTAATGTCAAAATTCAAATGACAAACGTCAAAATAAATCCAAAATCAAAATTTCAAGATAATTTACAATTTGATATTTGAAATTTGAAACTCAGATTTGTTTTGGCGTTTGACTTTGGCATTTGGGTTTTTAAAAATTATGGATCCTGACCAAAAGTGCCATGATTGCCAGGCGCCGATTGAGCTTAACGGCGACGAGATCAAAAACGGGGTCTTGCTGGCCTATAAAGACGAAGACGGCAAAGAGTATGAGATTTTCAAGTGCCGCAATTGTTATGACACCAGCCCGCGGCTGGCGGATTACCGGCCTTGCGAGGTCTATTCGCGGGTGTGCGGCTATCTGCGGCCGGTGGGGCAATGGAACACGGGTAAACGGCAGGAGTATGCCGAAAGAAAGGAGTATAAAAGCGAGTGCTGAAAATTCAAAACGCGCCGGTTAAGCCGCCGCGTTTTTTTCGGGATTGAAGAAAGCGGCAAAAAGCGCCGGCACCATAAAAAGAGTGAAAAATGACGATACCGACAGGCCGCAGATAATGGCCGCGCCCAGCGCTTGCCAGGTCGTTGACGAAAGCGTGATCGGGACGATGCCGATGATGGTGCAAAACGAAGTGATGAAAATCGCTTCAAAACGGGATTTTCCCGCGTCAATAATCGCATCGCGGAAACCGATGCCGTTGTTGAGATTCAGGCTGATTTTGTCAATCAGGATAATGGCGTTTTTCACCACGATGCCAAACAGCGCCAGAATGCCGATCAGGCCCGGAAAACTCAACGGAATACCGAACAACGTGAGGCCGAAGAACACGCCGATCAGCGCCAGCGGCATCGTGATCAACACGATCGCGGCCTTGATGAACGAATTGAATTGGACCACCATCGTGGCCACGATCAGGATGAACGCGACTCCCATTGCCGCGATGATTGATTGCACCGATTCGGCATTGGTTTCGTTGGCGCCGCCGTAGGATATCTCGTAGCCTTCGGGAAGTTCGTATGATGCGGTTTTCTTTTTGAATTCGGACAACACCGCGTCGGAAGTGGTTCTGGCGGTAATGTCGCCGGTCAAATTGACGGTGCGCTTTTGATCAACGCGCATTATGCTTTCCACCGAAGGGTCCAGCGATATTCTTGAAACGTCTTTCAAATAGACCGGCCTGCCGCCGCCGTTGGCGATTTGCAGATTTTGTATCGCCGCCAGATCGGGAATGGCGGCGGGGTCAAACCGGGCGATGACTTTAACGTCTTCGTTGCCGCGCAGGATTGAGGTGGTCTCAACGCCGGAAATCGCGGCGCGCAAAACCGAGCCGACATAGGCGGCGGTGAGATTGTTTTGCGCCAATTTGTTATGGTCAAGGTTGAAAGTGTATTGCGGCACCGATTCTTTGAGCGAAGTCAAAACATTGACGACTTCCGGGACGGATTGAAGCACGGGTTGCAAGTCGTCGGCGATTTTTTTCAATTCATCCAAATCCGATCCGGAGATTTCCGCCTGAAAGGCGGAGCCGGCCGGCGGGCCGCCGCGCAGGGAAACCACGGTAACTTTAGCGTCCGGAATGCCGGCAAATTCGCGCCGCAAAATTTCTTCCAATTCATAGGATTTCAATTCGCGCCGGTTTTTTTCAACCAGATTGATGGTGATGGAAGCTTTGTTTGAACCGCCGCCGCCCGATCCGCCGGAGGAATAAAGGGAAACCGCGCCGCCGACGGTCGTGGAAAAATTGTCAATTTCTTCGTATTGCAGAAGCTTCTCCTCTATTTTTTTGATGATTGCGTCGGTCTGGGAAAGCCGATAGCCGATCGGAGTTTCAATATTGATATACATATAACCGAAATCATCGGCCGGGAAAAATTCGGATTTCAAGATGCCGGCGGCGGGCAGGGCCGCCGCGGCGACGAAAAGCGCGGCGATGCCGCCGAAAAAACGCCGCCGCGATTTTTTACTGTCAATCAAGGGGGAAAGATATTTTTCATAAACGGGAAGGGTGGCGCTCAGGTTAATGATGCCATGGAGCAGGCGGTGTGAAAAACCCGCGTTTTCCCGCGTTTCCAAACCGCACATTTTTTGCTTGATCGCTTCATCGTCTTCGGCTTCGCGCCGCATCAGGCGCCGGTTGTTTTCCAGTGCGTTCTTGCCGCCTTTTTCATACCAATATGCCATCAATCCGGCGGCAAGAAGGATTATCGCGCCGCCGAATTGCGCAAAGACATTGTTTTGGAAAAGCATAATTGCCGCCAGTCCGGCAAGCGCCGCGCAATAGAGGAAAAAGAAATTCTTTGTCAGGCGCACGCGCTCCAGAATCGCCGCCAGCGGATGATTGACCATGAGCGCGATTGCCAAGCTTGCCAGCAGGGTCACCGAAATCGTGATGGGTACGGATTTCAAAAATTGTCCCATAATTCCCGAAGAGAACAAGAGCGGCAAAAACGCCCAGACGGTGGTGAGGGTTGTGGTTGTCAGCACCACTTTAAAGTCGTTCAGCACCAGGAGCACCGCTTCTTCGGGCGTGAATTTGCCGGTGCGCATATATTGTTTGGTGGCCGAGACCACGACAATGGCGTCGTCAACGATCAGCCCCAGCGACAAAAGCAGGGAAAACAGCGACAGAAAGTTGAGGGTGATCCCGGCGGTCTCCATTACGCCGAAAGTGATGAAAAACACCAGCGGGATCGCCAATCCCGCGACCAAAGCTTCCTTTAATCCGATCAGCAGAAAGAGTACGCCCATCACCAAGAACAAAGTCAAAACAAAATCATGGGTCAATTGGTCAAAATCTTCCTGAATATATTTTGCCTGATCGTAGGTGGTGTCGTATTTCAATCCGGGAATTTCCCGGGTGAAGCCGTTTAAAACATTTTTTGCCCGGGCGACGGTGTCAATGATGTTGCCGCCGGTGCGTTTGACAATGTTCAAGGTTACCGCGTCGCTCGGCGACTGCCCGTTTGAAGCAATGCGCGAGATTTTCGTTTTTTCAATGGCGGTTTCCTTCACCGAGGCGACGTCTTTCAAAAAAACCGGCGTGCCGCCGGCCGTGCCGACGGGCAATTCCTGCAATTGCCGGGCGTCGTATATCCGACCGTCGGTGCGCACCGGATAAACATAAACCGAACCTTCAAAATTGCCCGAAGGAATAGCGATGTTGGCCGCCGCGACGGCGTTGTTGGCTTGAGGCAGGGTGATGCCGTAATGGTTCAATTTTTCGGGAGAATAATTAATTTCAATTTCCCGCCGGTCGCCGCCGGCGATGCTTACCTCGCGCACGCCGGGGATTTTTTCCAGTTCGTCTTTTATGTCTTTGGCGTAATCATAGAGCGTGAAGCCGTTGTAATCGCCGCTCAGGGCGACACTGAGTATCGGTGTGTCGTCCAGCGACACTTCGCTCACCGCCGGGTCGCCGGCGTCTTCGGGCAGTTCGTTTTTAACATTGCCCAACGCGTCGCGGACCTTGCGGATGGAATCGTCAACATCAAGATCGGCGTCAAACTGCACCACGACGCTGGAAATTGAATTTGACGACTGGGAAGTAACGGTGTCAATGCCCGAAATTCCCGCAATTTTGGTTTCGATTTTTTTGGTTACCAATTCCTCAATATCGGCCGGCGCGGCGCCGGGAAAAACCGTGCTGACCACGGCAATCGGAATTTTGACTTCGGGGTTGGATTCGCGCGGCAGTTTTGCAAACGAATAAATTCCCCAGGCGGTGATTAGCGCGATCATCAAAACAATCACCCGAAAACGGTAGACAAAAAAACTGAGCCACATTTTTTTCAGTTCCGGTTTGAATTTCAGCCGGTCCAGATAAAGCTGGTCAAAAGAAGGTTTGGATTCCATAAACTAAAATTTTTTCGTTTATTTTTCAATTTTAACGATGTCGCCGCTTTTCAATCCGCGGGTGGACGCGACGATTTTGGCGTCGCCGTCAAGACCTCCAACAACATAGATTTTTTCACCTACGATGTTGCCGGTGGCCACCGGAGTCCGTTCCAGCGCGCTTTCGGCACCGACTGTCAAAACATAATTGCCGTTGGCGGTGAATTGGATCGCCTCAATCGGCAAAAGATAGGCGTTTGTATCGGCGCCGCCTTTGGCGGCGATTTCAAATCCCACGGTTTGCCCCACAATGATCGGTGCGTTTCCGGATTTTGCGATCAGAACATTAATTTCGGATTTTTTTGTTTGGCTGTCCGCCGCCGGCGAAATTGTTTGCAAAATTCCTGTGCCGCCGCCGTCTATTTTCACCGCCGTGCCTTCCGCGATCTCGCGCAAATCGTTTTCGGAAACATAGGCTTTTATTTGCAGAGCGTCGGGATTAACCACGCTGGCGACCAAACTGCCGCCGCCGGCCAACTCGCCGACGCGGCCGTTGATGTAAGAAATTTGCCCCGAAATCGGGGAAACGATTGAAGTTTTGGCCAGCGTTGATTCAAGCGCGTCAACGGCGGCTTGGGCTTGCCGCAGTTGTTCGGGGCTTGCACCGGCAAGCTTCAATTCCAAAGTTTGCCGGGCGGTTTCCCGGGCGGCAAGCGCACCTTGCAGGGATGCCAGCGATCCGTTGATGGTGCTGCGCGCGGCCGAGAATTCGGTTTTATAGCCGTCAATGATGGTTTTATAGGTTGAATTGTCGCTGGAAAGACTGTTTACCAGCGGCGCCATTTCGTTGGCGAAATCAATCTCTTCCCGCAGATTTTTTTTGGAAACCGCCAAGATGTTTTCAATGTCGGCGTCATCCGCCGCCGCGTCGGCGCCGCCCAGCAGGTTTTTCCATTCGTCAAGCATCGTTTCAATTTTGTATTTTCTATCCGCGACGCGCTGTCCCAAATCCGAATCCGAAGGATAGAAACTCACCTGACTGCCGCCGACGTTTAGAATGATGGAGAATCGGATATTTTTCCCGCGCGGGTTGGTGAAAAACTTATCAATATGATTGTGGATCGCGTCATCGGATTTCGCGTAGGCGTCTTTTATGGAATTCACCAACGCAGCCTTGGCTTCGTTGTTGGCGGTTCGGGCAAGATTCAATTCTTCGTCACGCGCGCCTTTTTTCAATTCGTCAAGCCGCGCCCGCGCCTGCTCCAACTGCGCGCTTATGTCGCCGTTTTGCAATTGCATGATGATTTGTCCGGCCCGAACTTGATCGCCGAGTTTGACGTTAATCGCGGTGATTTGCGCGGAGATTTGGCTTTTCAAATCCGCTTGATCAAGCGATCGGACGGTGCCGCCCTCCACCCGCACGGTTTTTTGTTCCCGAAAATCTCCGACGGCGATCAGCTTCACCGCGGGGATTGATTCTTCAGTTTGGCTCTGCGCGCCGTTTTTCATTTGGTTGCCGATTGCCGCCGATACCAGGGCAATGACAAGAACGGCGAACAGGAATCCAAACTTATGTTTTTTGATGGAAATCATAAAATTGATTGGAATTAATTTTTGTTATTTGAAAAAATGATTGGCATACTCCGCCCGCCGGCAATTCACTTCGCGAACAGCGACGCCAGATATTGGCTGTATTCTTTTTGCGGGGCGACTTTGATGCCGTGCTTGCGTTGCAATATATAAGCGTGAATTGAATTCACCAGCACTTCGGCGGCCAGTTCGCTTTGCGCGACGCCGTGGCAAGCCAGTGTTTGGCGCAAATTTTTTTTGACGGCGGCCAAGGCCGGCAGTATCTTTTGAAAGATTATCGGATGGATGTTGGCCATCTTCACGTCAACCGACCGGATCACGATGCCGTTTTTCAGGCAAATGGAAATGGTGCGGTCAATCATTTCCGCCAGCGGCCGGGCGCATTCTTTGCAAATCTTCAATTCCATGGCCAGATAATTTCTGATTTCGGCAAGGACTTCCTCAATGATTTCCGCGAATATCCGTTCCTTGCTTTCAAAAAAATAATAGAGCGACGCCTTGGTGATGCCGACTTTTTCGGCGATTTCATCCATTGAGGTCGCCGAGTATCCTTTTTTGGCAAAAAGATTTTTGGCCGCGCGGATGATTTCCGTCCGCCGGCCGGCTTTTTCTTCCATAATTTTGGTTGATTTAGGGTTGCCGTCCGCGAATTTACCTACCGATTGGTAGACACGTTTGTTTTTCTATCACTTTTGCCCGAAAGAGTCAATGTCGTGTCGCGCCGAAGCAATTTATGTTAAAATAAAACCGTAATCAATAATCAATAATCAATAATCAATAACTGATAACTGATAATTTCGTTATGTTCAACGAAAAAAAAATCGGTTTGGCGCTTTCCGGCGGCGGCGCGCTGGGTGCGGCGCACATCGGCATCATTGAGGAAATTGAAAAAGCGGGCATCAAGCCCGACTGTCTTTGCGGCGTGTCGTCGGGCGCGATCATCGGCCTGATTTACGCGCTGGGCGGCGCAAAGGCATTGCACGATTTTTTTGACGAACTTGCCGGTTCCAAAATTTTCCAAAAAAAAGAGTATCTGCTCATCGGCGGCCCGCGCCGGATTCGCGAGCTGGTGGAATCATTGCTGGAAAAAAGGACCGCCGGCCGCAGTTTTGCCGATTTGGGCATAAATTTTGCCGGCGTCGCGACCAATATCGCCACCGGCCGGAAGGAAATGATTTCCCGCGGGGATCCGGTGGCCGCGGTGATGGCGTCGTCGGCCTATCCGGCCTTGTCGCCGATTAAAAAGATCGGCCGCGACTATTATTTTGACGGCGGCGTGACTTGCAATTTGCCCGCCGAAGACGTCCGCCGGATGGGGGCGGATTTTGTCATCGGTTCTTCAATTTATTCCATCAGCGAAATTGACCGCAAAGACGTCGCCAAAATGGGGAAGCTGGCGATTTTGTGGCGCACGTTTGATATTTTTGACAAGCAGTTGAATCGCTACGAGGCCCGGGATTGCGATTTTCTGTTCAAGCCCAAAATAGATTCTTTCAGAATATTTGATTTTACCCGCCTGCGCGAAATTGAAAAAATGGGGCGCGCCCATGCGAAAAGAAACATCAAAACTCTGGTTAATCTTTTGAAAAATGAAAAATAAAAACCCATGCGCGTTGGAAAATTTGCGCGAGGATTTGCACCAAGCGGCAAATCCCCAAAAAGCGAAAATACTGCAAAGGTTTTTCAAAACCGGTAAGGGTGAATATGCCGAGGGCGACAAATTTTTGGGAGTGGCCGTGCCGCAGACAAGGGCGATAATCAAAAAATACTGGCGCGGAATTTCAATCGGGGAGGCCGAAATCCTTTTGCACGCCGAAATCCACGAAGAACGAATGGCCGCGCTGTTGATTTTGGCGGAAAAATTTGAAAAGGGCGATGAACCGTCGCGCAAGGAGATCTTTGATCTGTATTTGGCCAATGCGAAATTCGTCAACAATTGGGATTTGGTGGATTTGTCGGCGCCAAAAATCGCCGGCGCGTATCTGGAAAACAGGGATAAGTCAATCTTGCCCAAATTGGCCAAATCAAAAAACTTGTGGGAGCGGCGGATCGCGATGCTGGCGGTATTCCGGTTCATCAAAAACGGCGATGCCGCAATGGCGCTTAAAATCGCCGAAATTTTAATCAGCGACAAAGAAGATTTGATCCGCAAAGCCGTCGGCTGGATGTTGCGCGAGATCGGCAAAAATTGCGGCCAAAAAATTGAAGAAGATTTTTTGCGCCGGCACTATCGGATTATGTCTCGCACCACCCTGCGCTATGCCATTGAACGCTTTGACGAGGGCAGGCGGCAGGACTACTTGACGGGGAGGATATAAGTTTGCTAATATAAAGCCGACACTAGCAGTCGGTTTTAAAATATGAAAATTTCCAAGAAGGTGCAATATGGTTTGCGGGCGATGGCTTATTTGGCGCAAAATTCAAAAGACAACCGCGCCGTTTCGGTGCGCGAGATTGCGATCAGGGGGAAAATGCCCAATGATTATTTGGAAAAAGTTTTTGCCAAACTCTTGAAAGCGGGTTTGGTGGCGGCAAAAAAAGGCGTGCGCGGCGGGTATGTTATGAGCCGTGCCGCGGATAAAATCCGGATTGGCGAAATTTTCAACGCGGTTGAAAATTCGGCCACGAAAGTGAAATGCATTGATGCCAAATGCCCGCGCGAAGGAGAATGTTTGGCCAAATCCCTTTGGATCAAAATGCAAGCGGCGGTCAACGATTTTCTTGAATCCGTGAGTCTGGATGATTTGATTAACAAAAAAATTTAATAGACCTACTGCGTAAATATTTACGCGACGAAATATGGAAATTGCAGTAGGAAATATTTACGCAGTAGGTCTAATATTCAATTTTTATTTTTAAATTTTTAAAAGCTATGGCCAAAATCATTGCCTCAAAAAAGGAAAAAGCCTCGCGCAACGCTGGACCTCGGCGGATATATATGGATTATGGCGCGGCTACGCCGGTGGACCTGCGCGTTGCCAAAAAAATCGCCGCCATCCTGCCGGAAATTTTTGCCAATTCAATGTCGTTTCATTCGTTCGGGCGGCAGGCGCGCGAGGTTTTGGAGCGGAGCCGCGCGGATATCGCGTCGGTGATCAACGCCGATTCCGAAGAAATCATTTTTACCGGCTCGGCGACCGAAAGCAACAATTTGGCATTGAAAGGCGTGATGTTTGCCAACAAAAACCGCGGCCGGCATCTGATTATCTCGCCGATTGAACATGCGTGCGTAATGGAGAGCGCGGCGTGGCTGGAGCGGCAGGGGTTTGAAGTGACCCGCCTCAAAGTTGATAGATACGGATTGATAAATCCCGGGGATGTTGCGGCGGCCATCCGGCCCGACACGGTGCTGGTGTCGGTGATGCATGCCAACAACGAAATCGGCACGGTTGAACCGATTGAAGAGATCGGCAAGGTTTGCCGCCAAAAGGGAGTTTGGTTCCACACCGACGCGGCGCAATCATTCGGTAAAATCCCCATTGATGTTGCGGCGATGAATGTTGATCTTTTGACCGCCAGTTCCCAAAAAATTTACGGTCCCAAGGGGGCGGCGTGCCTGTATGTTCGCCAAGGCGTGAAGATTGAGCCGATTTTGCACGGCGGCGGACAGGAATCGGGGATGCGATCGTCCACCGTCAATGTGCCGGCGATCTACGGCTTTGCCCAGGCGGGGCTGATGGCCAAAAAGGAAATGGCCAAGGAGGCGGCGCGGCAGACCAAAATGCGCGACAAATTGATTGCGCAAATTCTCAAAACCATTCCCCATTCATATTTAAACGGCCACCCGCAAAAACGACTGCCCAACAATGCCAATGTCCGTTTTGATTTTGTGGAAGGGGAATCAATGATCGTCCAATTGGATGTCAACGGCATTGCCGCGTCCACCGGCTCGGCCTGCTCATCGGCCAAATTGACCGCCAGCCATGTGCTTACCGCCGTCGGTCTGGCGCCGCAGGAAGCCCATGGATCGTTGCGCTTGACCATCGGCCGCGGGACGAAAGAAAGCGACATAAATTACGTGTTGAAAATTCTGCCCGGAATCATTCAGCGACTGCGCGAATTGTCTCCCTTTAAAATCAATTGAAATCAAAACAATGATTATGCCCAAAAGGTCAAAAAAATCGGCAACTTGCCGACCCAAATGCGGCGTGTGTCCCAAAGGTAGAACCGCCGCCAGTGGCCCCTACACTGCCAGCGTGATGGAGCATTTTTCCAAACCGCATAACTACGGCAAAATCAAGGATCCCGACGGCGTCGGCAAAGTCGGCAATATTTATTGCGGCGATGTGATGTGGCTGTATATCAAAGTTGCCAAAGGCAGGGCCGGAAAAGAAATCATCAAAGACATTAAGTTTGAAACTTTCGGCTGTGTGGCGGCAATCGCCACTTCCAGCGCGATCACGGATTTGGCGAAAGGCAAAACTCTGGAAGAGGCGATTGCCATTGACAAGCGGGAGATCGTGCAAAGTTTGGGCGGCTTGCCGCCGATCAAACTTCATTGCTCGGTGCTGGCGGCCGACGCGCTTGCCGAAGCGATTTACGACTATTACACGAAGCAAAAACGGCAAATTCCGGCGGCATTGGAAGAAAAGCACCAACGGATAAAAAAAGAAAAGGATATCGTGGAGGAAAAATACAAGGATTGGGTGGGTAAGGAAGAGGAAATCCACGGGCAATGACAAATTTCCAATCTCCAATGACAGATAAATGACAAAATTTCAAATTTAAAAATTAAAATGCGCATTTGTAGGGGCGGCCTTTATGGCCGCCCTTTGCGTTTGAAATACGAGTGGCGATATAAAATACGGGCGGCCATAAAGGCCGCCCCTACAAATGCGAATACAAACACGAAACAAAAGCGCCGTCCGGCAATACGGAGATTTTTGTTTTTGGTGATTTTGCGGTAAAATGCGGAATTGGGATTAAAAATAAGATGGTGCTGGATTTGACAAAACTGAATAAGGAGCAACGGCAGGCGGTGGAGCATAAAGACGGGCCGCTGTTGATTGTGGCGGGGGCGGGCACGGGGAAGACGCGGGCGATCACCTATCGCATCGCGCATTTGATTGAAAGCGGGGCCGCCAAGTCCGACGAGATTTTGGCGCTCACATTCACCGACAAGGCCGCCGGCGAAATGGAGGACCGCGTGGACGGATTGTTGTCGCTGGCCTATGCCGACGCGTGGATTTTGACGTTTCACGCGTTTTGCGAGCGGATTTTGCGCCGTCATGCGCTGGACATCGGCGTTCCCGGCAATTTCAAAGTGGCGGATCAAACCGCGGCGTGGCTGTTGGCGCGCAAAAATTTGGACCGCTTCAAGCTGAAATATTACAAGCCGCTGGGCAATCCCGCCAAATTCATTCATGCGCTGTTGATTCATTTTTCCCGCTGTAAGGACCAGAACATTTCTCCGGCGGATTATGCCAAATATGCCAAAACCGCGCCAGAGGAAAAAGAAAAGGCGCGCGAGATCGCCCGCGCTTATGCGGTTTATCAAAAACTTTTGCTGGAAAACAACCTGCTGGACTTTGGCGATCTGCTGGTCTATGCTACCGCGCTGTTTGAAAAACGGCCCGCGATTTTGGAAAAATACCGCCGGCAATTTAAATATATTTTGGCGGATGAGTTTCAAGATACCAATTGGATTCAATATGATTTGGTAAAGCTATTATCCGCGCCGAAAAACAATTTAACCGTTTGCGCCGACGACGATCAGGCGATTTACCGCTGGCGGGGCGCGTCATTTGCCAATATCTTGCAATTTCAACAGGATTTTCCCGAATGCCGGATCGTGCCGCTCACCCGCAATTACCGTTCTTGCCAGAATATCCTTGATTTGTCATATCGTTTCATTCAGGCGAACAATCCCAACCGGTTGGAGTGCGCGGCAAAAATTGACAAACGGCTGGCAAGCGTTACGCGATGCGCGGGAGAGATTGACCATCTTCATTTCAAGACCGCCGAACAGCAAACGCAGGGAGTCGCCAACAAAATCATTGAAATCGTTAAAGACAATCCCGGAGCGGAGTTTGGCAACTTCGCAATTTTGGCGCGCGCCAATGAAAGCGCCGCGCTTTTCGCGCGGGCGTGCCAAAGATCGGGAATTCCGGCGCGATTTGCCGCGCTCAAAGGGCTCTATTCCAAGCCGGCGGTGCTGGATATGATTTCCTATCTGCAATTTTTGAACAATTATCATGATGATTTGGCATTGTGGCGCATTCTCAATTTTCCGTTTTTGATGATTCCCGGCGGCGATATCGCCAAAATCAGCCAGCACAGCTATAAAAAATCGTGCTCAATCTACGACGCGCTGTCCGATCAAGAAATGAGATCGCAACTGACCGCGCCCGGCCGCGCGGGGGCGGAAAAATTGGCGGCGATGCTGGAATCGCACGGCAAAATCGCCCGCCAAAAAAATGTTTCCGAAATCACATTGGCGTTTTTGGAAGATTCCGGCTATTTGGAATGGCTGGCGCGGCGGGACGCGCGCGAAGAGCTTGATTTCGTCGGCCAATTTTTCGCCCGCATCAAAGATTTTGAAGCCGCCAATCTTGACGCGGGGCTGAAAAATTTTATTGATCAAATAACGATGGAAATTGAGTCGGGCGAGGAGGGGAAATTGAATTTTGATCCCATCAGGATGCCCGATGCGGTGCAAATAATGACCGCGCACGCCGCCAAAGGGCTGGAATTTGATTATGTGTTTATCGTGGATTTGGTGGATCGCAAATTTCCCACCATTGAGCGGGGCGATGAAATTGAAATTCCCGCGGCGCTGGAAAAAGATTTGCCGGCGGCAAACAACGCCCACTTGGAAGAAGAGCGGCGGCTTTTTTATGTGGCGATGACTCGGGCGAAAAAGGGGCTCTATTTCGCCTCGGCCGATGATTACGGCGGCGCGCGCCCCAAAAAGATCTCGCGGTTTTTGCACGAAATGGGCTATAACGGGGATGTTTGTTCCCAAGAAGTGAAAATGGTGCGCGTGGCGGGCAACGGCCGCCGCCAGCCGCGCGGCAATTTGCCGGGGCACTTTTCCTTCACTCAATTGGCGACGTTTGAAAAATGTCCTCTGCAATACAAATTCGCCCATGTCTTGCGGGTGCCTTCGCGCGGCAAATCGTTTTTTTCCTATGGTAAAACGATGCACAACGCGCTCTATGAATTTTTGCGGGAAACCGGCGGCAAAAAGGGAAATTTTGCGACGCTTGCGGAAATTTATAAAAGAAATTGGATTGACGAATGGTATGACGGCAAGGATGAAAAAGAAACCTACTATCGGCAAGGATTGGCGTCGTTGAAAAATTTCTGGCGCGATTTTTCCGCGCGGCGGCCCAGAATCGCCCGCATCGGCGGCGAGTTGGCGCTGGAGCGGGATTTCAATCTGAAGATCAACGGCTATGCCATCACCGGCAAAATTGACCGCATTGACGAGGGCAAAAAAGGGGTGGAGATCATTGACTACAAAACCGGCGCCGCCAAAGACCGCTTGCGCCCGGAAGATAAAATGCAATTGATGATCTATCAGATCGCCGCCAAAGAAGTTTTTGATTTGGATTCCGAAAAACTCACCTATTGGTATCTAAACGAAACCCGTCCCTTGTCGTTTTCTCCCGGCGGGAAAGAAATTGTGGAACAGCGCGACAAGATCGCCGGCATCATTGAAAAAATCGTGAAGAGCGATTTTCACGCCAAACCCGGATGGGCATGCGCGTGGTGCGAATATAAACAAATTTGCGACTTCGCCAAAAAACGCTGACGCGGTTTTCAATTTTCAGTTTTCAAGTTACAATGAATTTACAGTGAACCAATTTTCAAACAATAACGCATGCCGGTTTGCCGGCGATTTAATGGAAATTGGAAATTAAAAACTAAAAATCCCGGAGTGTTGAATAATTGTTGGATTTTGTCAATTTGCGCATTATTTAAGTTGAAATTTTTTTTCAAATTTGACAATTTCGTCAATTATTCAATATTCTCAATTTATGAATATCTTTATCAAATTTATTTTCACGATTGCGGGCGGCGCGCTGATCGGCTTGGGATTGGGGATAATGGTGCACAAAAACAATCTGTTGTCCGCCGGCCAATTTGAAGCGGC
>DAOSDI010000025.1:0-14325 GCA_035362275.1 Candidatus Pacearchaeota archaeon
TTTCCCGCACCCCCGTCATCGCCACCAGCACCATCCCCGACAGCGTGCCGATGATGGCAATCACCACCAGCAGTTCAATCAGGGTAAAGCCGTTTTTGTCCGATTTTAGCTTGGTAAAAAACTCAAACATCCGCCTTCGCCCCGCGATTATGCAAAACCCGGACTCGCCGAATCCGATTTCCCGCGGCGCAAATTAAAATTTTCCCCTTCCCGCAAAGGTCTAACCATCACATTGACACCACTATTTCCGACAGCGTGTTTGTGTTTTGCACATACATCCATTGGTATAACCCGTTTCCCAATGTGATTTTCTGATACACCATTTTTATTACGCCTTAATTATCGTTTTTTCTTCATCAAAACTTGCGCTAGACGCTTCAAGCAAGAGCCCAAGTTGCTTTCCTTTTTGCTTTTCCATTTTAATCCGTTCCAATGAATCCTTATAATAATTCCCATTGATTTCAAAACCGACAAAATTTCTGTTATTTCTAACGCTTGCCACCGCAGTCGTTCCGCTCCCCATAAATGGATCCAGCACCAATCCGCCAACGGGACAGCTGGCCTTGATTATTCTTTCAATGATAAAAAGTGGTTTTTGCGTCGGATGATTGCGCCTTTCCGGATCTTGCTTGTGTATCCGGCTATAACTCCATAAGTCCTTTGGATTATATCCCATTTCAAGCCATTTTTTTCCCACAAATATACTGCGAGTTCTCGCTTTTTTTGTTGCTTCGTCATAGGGAACTCTGATTGAATCCAAATCAAAATAATAATCGTCGTTTTTCACAAAAAACCCAATACTGTCATAAACCGAAGAATATTTTCTCGTGGAACCGCCCATACTCGGGACATGGCGATCCCAAATAATTTCATTTACCATCCGCATTTTTTTCTTGAAATAAGAAAAAATTTCCGGCGTGTATTGCCAGCTTAAAAAAACATACAAGCTACCATTTTCTTTTAATTTGCCATAAACCAAATCAAACCAGCGAAACATCCATTCCAAATAATCCGACGAAGACAACCTGTCGGAATCGTTGCCATAGTCCTTCCCCAAGCAATAAGGCGGATCAGCGACAATCAAATCAACAGAACCATCGACGATTTTATCTATTCCCAAAAGAGCATCCTCATTAAAAATTTTATTAGTAATATCGGTTTTCATTTTAAAATAATGCTTTTTGAGTTTTTCTTTAACAGTTTCAAGAAATCTTTTCGGCTCCTTATTTCCATTTTGTGATTATACTTCGCCTGTATTTTATCATTGCGAGGATTAACATAAATCGGCAAAAATTGCGCTGAAAAAATTTCCAAATAATTTGGGTCAAAAAATATTGAATTTTCTTTAAAACTGACGCCGACGCACGCAAACACCAAATCATAATCAGGGTTTGCCGAATATTGAAAATACAATTTCTCTACCGCGGAAATATCATTTTTATTTTCCTTGCCGCCAATATTATGAATTTTAACATTAACAAAATATTTTTGCCCGCTTTTTGATATCACGCAATCATGCAAACAAGTATCCGGCATATCAAAGCTGACTTCGTCCAGACCCAATTCATCTTTTCTAAACTTCGCCTGCTGAACAATCACTTGTTCTACAATCCAACTCACTGAACGGGTGTGCGGTTTCAACCCATACGGCAGAACGGTTTTATCGGCAATATCAAATTTGGGAAGCAATGTAATAATTCGGGCAAAAACTATTCGCAAAAAATCTATTTTGGCCAAAATTTTATTGGTCTCTTCCATAAAATTAATTTCCCAAATTATCACGCAAATAATTTTCCAAATCAGCGATTTTTATTCTAATTTGCGCCATGGTATCGCGGTCGCGCACGGTAACCTCGCCGTTTTCCAGCGAATCAAAATCCACGGTAATGCAATAGGGCGTGCCAATTTCGTCCTGACGACGATAGCGCTTGCCGATGTTGCCCGAATCGTCAAATTCGCACATAAATTCGGGTTTTAACGCATTATAAACCTCGCGCGCCTTGGCAACAAGTTCGGATTTGTTTTTCAACAAGGGAAAGATTGCGGCTTTTATCGGGCTCAGCCGCTTATCAAATTTAAGCACCGTGCGCGTTTCGCCGTTGACGGTTTCTTCGGCGTAGGCCTTGTCCATAAACATAAAAAACAACCGGTTCAAGCCCACGGATGTTTCCATAATGTGCGGAATGAATTTTCCGCCGCTCTGCGGATCGGCATACGTTAAATCCTGACCGGAAAATTTGGAGTGCTGGCTCAAATCCCAGTCGCCGCGCGCGTGAATACCTTCCACTTCTTTGTAGCCGCCCAACGCATTAAAGTTATATTCAATATCATAGGCCTCAGAAGCGTAGTGCGCCAATTTTTCGTGCCGGTACCAGCGGATGTCGCTTTCGCTCATACCATATTCCAAATACCATTCCCAGCGAACTTTTTTCCATTCCTCATATTTTTCTTTCATCATTGAAGGATGCAGGAAATACTGCATTTCCATCTGCTCAAACTCCCGCGTGCGAAAAATGAATTGCCGCGCGACAATCTCATTGCGGAACGCTTTGCCCACTTGGGCAATGCCGAAGGGCAATTTCACCCGCGCGGTATCCAGCGTGTTTTTGTATTCCAAGTAGATGCCGCCGCAAGTTTCGGGCCGCAGATAGACCACGTTCTCTTCGCTTAACGCATCCGTGGGCGAACCCAGATTAGACTTGACCATCAGTGAAAACCTCTTGGCGGAGGTCAATTCGATTGAGCCGCAATTGGCGCACTTTAATTTTTTCAATTCTCTCAATTTGTCAAGTTCGGCATTGATAAATTCCAGCGGCTGTTTGTCCGCCGACACACCGAACTGCTCCAGAATGTGGTCGGCGCGCCAGCGTGATTTGCATTTTTTGCAGTCCACCTGCGGGTCGTCAAAGCTGTCCACATGGCCGGACGCCTTCCAAGTTACGGGATGCATAAAAATCGCGCTGTCCAGACCGACAACATCGTCGCGCAACTGCACCATATGCCGCCACCACGCGTCGCGAATATTGTTTTTCAGCAGTGTTCCGTAATGGCCGTAATCGTAAACCGCGGCAAAGCCGCCGTAAATCTCCGATGACGGAAAAACAAACCCCCGCCTCTTGGCCAACGAAATGATATTTTGCAAATAATCCACGTTTCAAATGAAAATTTAAAATATCAAAATGAAAAATTAAGGTAATTTTAAATATAGACTTGCACACGCAATTTACACGAGAGACAGACCTCTTGCTTTGCGCCTATTTTGGATTAAGCGTGTGAGCCAATTTAAATTTAAAATTGTCATTTTGATTTTTGATTTTTCAATTTTTAATTTGGTTTGGGTTGGACGATACCGCTGTTTTCGGTCAATATCGGGTCGGAAAGCGATGCGGTATCCAGCGCCGGCGACACCGATTCCAGCGAGGCCTCCGTCCATTCGTCGCCGCCCTTGATCACCGCCTGGCCAATAATCCCGGCCGTGCCGCCGATTTGCGAATTCATCGGCGACACCGCGATCTGGAAAGAAACATTCAACGGACTGGAAACCAGCCCCTGCCCGGCAGCCATATCTCCGATGTTCCAAACGATTTCACGGGTAGCTTCGTTATAAGTCAAGCCGGCGGTCTGGATCTCGGGAAAAATCTTGCCGGAGACAAATTGCGCTTCCGGCGGCAAAATCGCGCGGACGACCGCTGCCTTAACATTTGAGTAATAATTTTTGGCCTGCCATGTGACGGTGTAGGTGGTCGCCATTCCCGCCTGCGGCGGCAGAGGCCCGGTGTTGCCAAAAATTTCATCGTTGTAGAAAGCCTTCTGCGCCAATTCCAATTTTGAACTGATCTTGGTGGCAAAATCCTCCCGCGCCGGCCCAATCATCACCTTATTGGCCAACTCCGGACGGTTCAAGCGGCTCATATCGTCTTTTAGCTTGATCCAGAACTCAACCTTGCCTTCGTTTGCCATCGGCAGGTAGGCCAGTTGAGAATTCTGTTTCCAATCAAACACCAGCGAATTGTCTCCCGGGCGGAAACTGCCGGTCTCGGATTTGATCGTGGTCAAGTCAAACAAATCACCCTCAAGACTATCCACCAAAACCAGATTGTAAAGCTCTTTGTCGCTGACGTTTTTATAATAAACTTCATAGTGCAGCCACTCGCCGGGTTTGGCGGTATAATTGGCGTCGCCGTTGATTGTTTGACGCAACGCCACCGTGGGTTTGACGATCCGGGCGCCCTTTTCAATCTCCCGCAACTGCATATACTGTCCGTCTTTCCACATCCCGATGCGGGCGCGGAAAACCTTGCCCTCGTCCAGCGATCCGGAAAGCTGTCCGACAATGTCAATCGTGCCGGATTGGTTTTTGTTCAAAACCGGGATCACCCATTCGTTTTTGTCAAATGATTTCGGCGAGGATTGCGAAAAAGAATAACCGGCGGGATAATCCAAGCTCACGCGCAAATCGGTGAGCAGCCAGTCAACGTTGGAAAAATAATTTATCTTCAAATGGAAACTCTTATCCGCCTCCACGGTGGAAGAAAGATCCATTTCCAAGTCCAGCGGCGCTTCTTTCATAATCGTGGTAAAGGTAGTGGACGATTCATAGCGAGCGCTCAAATTTTTGGGCTGATAGGAAACCGACGCCTTGGCGATTTTGGCTTCGCCAGCCTTTCCTGCCACGCGGAATTTGAAAGTATAGCTCTTTTCTTCTCCGGGATAGATCGCGCCGCCCAATTTTTCGGCGTCAAGCACTTCTTTGGTGAAAATTTTATCGTCTTTGATGGAAAAATCCGGTGCTGTGAACACCAAACTCGGACTTTCCAAACGGAAATCGCCGTTGTTCTTATACTTGACCACATATTCCACCTCCTGCCCCAGCGCCGCTTCGCGCGGTCCGAAAATTTCCAATTTCAATTCTTCCTTGGAATAGATGTTTTTGCGCCAAAAGCCGTAACCCACGGCCGCCAGCACCAACGCGAAAACGATTAAAACTTTAAAAAATTTGCTCATTGAAAAATGATAAAATTATTTTTTGAACATACCTTCATAAATACCTTTCAAATGCTTTTGCGTGTCTGTATTTCTCATCGCGTGTTGCTGGGAAGAAGAAGCTTTTTCGTAAAGGCGCGTTTTTTCTATTTTACCTTGCCTTAAAAACTCTCTGTCCTTTTTTGCCTGTTCCGGTCGGAAATAATCTCTTCCCGTCGCACTGATAACAAATTTTTTCAAACCATCGGCGGTGCCGATGCCAAGCCTTCTCATTGTCGGAGGATCCGCCTTTATCCGTTCGCCAATATATTGCGCCGCCTTTTTAGCCTCAACGCTTGAATCACCGGAAAAAAGATGCGTCGGCTGGCTGTCTTTTTTATTTGGTTTTGTGTTTTGCTTTGCCGCCGCGCCGGAATCTGTGTTTAACCGTGAATTTTGCGACGTAATGCCGCCCGAAGACGATTGCCGGGGACTGCCGGCAAGCCGCGACGTTGAAGACGGCGAATTCGGCCGGTTTAAAAGTTCATTGCCCGTATCCGCAAAACGGTCCGGAATATTGCCGCCGCCCTTTTTGTCCGAATTTGGACGGCTTCCGAAAAGCAAACCGAAAATTCCCATAATTTTAGAGCGTTGAATAATTGTTGAATTTTGACAATTTAAAAATCGTTTTAGATTAAATTGTTTTCAAATTTGACAATTTTGTCAATTATTCAACGCTCTCAATTTATATTAGACCCACTGCATAAATATTTACGAAATAGGCCTGATTAGACGCCGGTTAAAAAATTTGGAACAGCTTTGCCCAAAAAAGCAAATACAAGAACAAATACAGCCATCCTTGTCCGGAGCTTATTTTGCGCGAAAAACCCGAGACTGTCAACAACGCGGCGGCGGCGGCAAAGAACGGCAGGCCGACTGCGGCGGTGGCGCCGCCGGCCGGCAGAGGCGAAAACATCGCCGCGATGCCGGTGACCAGCAAAACATTCACCGCCGTGCCGGAAAAAACGTTTCCCATCACCAATTCGTAGCGTTTTTTGGCGATAATTTTCAAACTGCTCCAAATTTCCGGCAACGCGGCAACAGCGGCCAAAACCGAAAACGCCAACAGCACGGAACTTATCGCCAGCGATTTCGCAATGCCGGTTAACGCCTCAACGGCAAAAACCGCCGCCAGCGCCAGCAGAACCGCGCCGGCCATCCCCCGCAAAAGCGCCCCGGCGGTGTTTTTGGCGCGGCCGCCGAAGCCCCGGCTAAACCGGGCGCCCACGATTTCAACCAGTCCGCGGCCGGCGGCCAAAAATCCCGGTGCGACGATATCGCGGGGAGTGAACCGGTTAATCCGCCCGCGCGCCGCTAAAAATCCCGCGCACACCAAAAACGCGGCCACCATCAACAATCCCTCCTCAAAAAAAACCGTCCCGTCGGCGGCGGAAAACCACAACATTGCGGCACTCCCCGCCAGCAACGGCGCCTCGGCCTCCGCACACTCGCGGACAATCGGCAAATTTTTCGCCGCCGCGGCGGACGCGCCGGCCACCAGAAAAATATTGGCGACCGACGACCCCAAAACAATCGGCAAGACCAATTCCGGGCGGCCGGACAAAACCGCCGCCAGCGCCAGCGCCAGTTCGGGCAAGGCCGCGCCCACGGCAATCGCGGCAAACCCCGCGGCGGCAGTCTTGCTCAAGAACCGGGAAGCGGCGGCGGAAAACCATTCCGCGCCGATCAACAGCGCCGCCACCGACACGGCAAATATCAATAACCAAATGAAAAGTTCCACGGACAAAATTGAAAATGTAAATATCAAAACGGAAAATGACAATGTAAAATTGCAAAATGTCTAGCTTCCGACATTTTAACATTCTAATCTGTCATCTTGATCTTTGATTTTTCAATTTTACATTTATTAGACCTACTGCGCAAAAATTTGCGCAACGAAATTTCCAGATTTCGCGCGAGCCGAATGAGGAATGAGGAGGCATATTGGCTTAAATATGCCGACGATTGACGAATTCGGCGTAGCCGAAATATGGAAATTGCAGTAGTAAATCTTTGCGCAGTAGGTCTATTGTTAGTTTAACATTTTTTGACGCCCAGCCAAAGAGTCCGGCCGCCGATCTTAATCTCCGCCTGCGCCGCGGACTTAGCCGGCCTCTCGAATTTCAGCCCCGCGGACTTGGTTTCTTTGGCGATCATCGCTTGATTCTTCGCCATCGTTTCACCCAACTCATCGCCGGCTTGGACATAAACGGCGGCCTTGTCCGCCGGGGTCAGCCGGGCGCTTTTGCGCAGTTCTTGTATCTGGCGAATGATTTCGCGAACAGTACCCTCCTCTTTCAGTTCCGGCGTGATGTTCCAGTCAATTTCAACCGGCGCCTTCAGTTCCGAATCAAATTCCACGGCTTTCACGTTCACCTCGCTTGCCAACAATTCCCGCAACTCACCGTTCAATTTCGTTTTATCGCCAACCACCAATTTTGCCAGCGGCTGGCGCACTTTGACACCCCGCTTGGCACGTTCGGCCAAAACCAGCGCCGTGAGTTCGCGTACCCGCGCCATCTGCGTTTCCAGTTTCGTATCAATTGATTTTTTCGCCGCCGCCGGATATGTTTGCAAATGCACCGATTGCGCTTTGGCGAATTTGTTTCCCGAGAGATCTTGCCAAATCTCTTCGGCCAAAAACGGGATAAACGGCGCACAAACTTTGGCAAACTCCGCCAAAACATAGGCGAAGACCTTCGCCGTTTGATTTAATTTTGCCGCACTTTGCGGATGTTGCAGTCGTTTGCGCGAACGGCGCACATACCAAAGCGACAGATCGTCAATGGCAAATCTTTCCGCCGTTCTCGCCGCGCGGGTGATGTTATAAGCGTCAAGGCCGGCGGTGATTTCGCCGATTGCCGAATGCAGGCGCGACACAATCCAGCGGTCAAGCGCGTCAATCGGTACCACCGAGACCGGAGCATTGATTTTCGGCGCGTAGGTTTTTAAAAACATATGGCAGTTCCAAAGAGTAAGCAAAAATTTTTTTCTGGCCAATTCCAAATCCTTTTCCGCGTAAAGCTTGGAGTCGCCGGGGTCATTGACAGTGTAGAAATACCAGCGCACCGCATCGGCGCCGTACTTGTCGGCCATTTCCCGGGGATTGATCACATTGCCTTTTGATTTGGACATTTTTTCGCCCTTTTCGTCCAAAACGTGTCCCATTGACACCACGTTCTTGTAGGGCGCGCCGAATCCCAGCGCCGCGGATACCGCCAACAGGGTGTAGAACCAGCCGCGGGTCTGATCAATCGCCTCACAGATGAAATCCGCGGGAAACAATTCCGGCGGTCGTTTGTCGGACTGCCCTTTTTGGCGGGGCCAAAATTCCTGGGCAAACGGCATTGCCCCCGAATCCAGCCAGCAATCCAAAACTTCCGGCACGCGCGCCATTCTTTGTCCGCAATTCGGGCAAAGCGGCCTGATATTGTCAATATACGGCCGGTGCAGATCAATTTCCATATCATCGCCGAACGGCAATTGTTTGAATTCAATCTCGCGGAACTTGCCGGTCTCAATTTTTTTGATCTTCCCCCGATGGCGGCCGTCTAAAATCTTCGGCGCCGACACACCCTTCAATGTGTGCTCCAATATCGTCAACGGAAGTTCGTGAGAAACAAAAACAATGTTTTTCCCTTCATATTCCTTGTCAATCTCCGCCATCAACTTATACATTCGGTCGCGAATCATCATCAAGCTTTCACCTTTGGGAGGTCTGGCGGCAAGGGGATTTTTTTTCGTTGATATGTAATCCCAAAAATTTTTGGGATCGGCACCGTTGAAAATGCCGACGTTGGCTTCGCGCAACCTTTTGTCATAGATAATTTTGGCGGCGGTGGTTTTGGCGATTATTCGCGCGGTTTCTTTCGTCCGCAACAAATCCGAAGCGACAATCAAATCTATTTTTTCTTTAGCCAGTTTTTTTGCCGAAATTCGGACTTCTTTTTCGCCCTTCGCGGTAAGCGGCAAAGGCGCCGGCTCCGGCCAACAGGAAGCGACTTTTTTAACTTGCCGTTGAGAATGGCCGTGGCGGAAAACAAAATAACGGTTGTTGGAATATTTTTGCCCGAGCAGATCGCCGGCGGATCCGAAAACTTCCCGACGGCCGCAATCGCACTGCCACACCGGCAGGGGCGTGCCCCAATAGCGGTCGCGGGAGATCGCCCAATCTTTCACCTCACGCAACCATTCGCCGAACCGCCCTTCTTTCAGGTGCGCCGGCACCCAGTTGATCTTTTCATTGCTTTTCAACAAATCTTGCCGCAACGATGTCATTTTGATAAACCAGCTTTTTTTGGCGTAGTACAAAAGCGGCGTTTTGCACCGCCAGCAGAACGGATAATCGTGTTCGCAGGGTTCCTGCCGGAACAATAACCGGCGCTCCGCCAAATCTTTGGCGATCAACGGATCGGCGTCTTTGACGAACATTCCCGCCCATCGGGAAACCTCGGGCAGAAATCCGCCGTCTTCGCCGACGTTCAAAATCACGGGAAATTCCGGCTGTTTGCCTTTTGCCCGCCGGCGGTTTTCTTTTTTGATCACTTCCATATCTTCGGCGCCGAACGCCGGCGCAATATGGACAATCCCCGTGCCGTCTTCCGCGGAAACAAAATCCGCGCCAATCGTTTGATAGACGGCAACTTCCTTCCCGCCCTCCGCCGGAAACGGCGGCTGATAGCGCAAACCGATCAAATCCCGGCCGCTCATTTCTTCCGCGATCGTATAATCATCTTGAATAATCGTAAAACGGTTCTTGGCTAAAATTAACGCCTCTCCCGACCCGGCCTTGGGCGCCGCTTTTACATATCTTAATTCCGAATTCACCGCCGCGGCCACGTTGGCCGGCAATGTCCAGGGAGTGGTGGTCCAAACCAGCAATGCGGTATTTTTAAACTCCGGGTCAACAACGGGAAATTTAACATAAACCGAGGGATCTTTCACTTTTTGATAGCCCTGCGCCACCTCGTGGCTGGAAAGCGCCGTGCCGCACCGCGCGCAATAGGGCACTACTTTGTAATCTTGGAACAAAAGCTCTTTCTCCCACGCGCGTTTTAAAATAAACCAGACCGACTCCATGTAACGCAGGTCGTAAGTGACATAGGGATTATCCATATCCAGCCAATAGCCGATGCGCTCGGTAAGCCCGCGCCATACTCCGATCTGCTCAAACACCGAATTCTTGCATTCGCGGTTGAATTTTTCAATACCGTATCGTTCAATCTCTTTCTTATTTTTCAGCCCCAATTTTTTTTCAATTTGCAATTCCACCGGCAAGCCGTGCGTGTCCCAACCGGCCCGCCGGCGCACCCGAAATCCCGCCATTGTTTTGTAGCGGCAAATCATATCCTTAAAAACCCGCGTCTCCACATGGTGAATCCCCGGCTTGGCATTGGCCGTAGGCGGCCCTTCGTAAAATACAAAGTCTTTTTTCCGCTTGGGAGCTCGTTTTACCGACTTTTCAAAAATTTGACCGTCTTTCCAAAATTTGATGATTTGTTCCTCTTTTTTTCTATAATTTTGCTCCATATTGTTTTTTGCCACAATTTTAATGTAGCAAATCTGGCCAATATTTAAAGCCCCGCCCCAGGCAAAAAAATACAGGGGATGAATCCCTGTAATTTTTTGCCCTTGCTCCGAACAAATATCTATTCTGGCAATTCCGCCAAAATATCTTTTCTCAATCCAGCCATTTTTTGTTGGTTCATTGCCAATTCTTTAATTTCTTTCGTTGTTTTGAGAAGTTTGATAAACGATCGGTACCGCTCTCCAAATGCGCATTTCTTGACCATTTGGCCGTAGTACTTCCAATCAAATTCGGGCAAGCGTGCCAAACCCAACTCGTCTTTTCAGCCTTTCGCCGCTCCGCGATGCAACGCCGGGAAACGACCCCGGAAAATGTAAAATCCCGGCAAGCGGGTTCCCGCCGGTGCGAACAAAAAACGGACTCGCGTCCGTTTTTGCTGATCACCAGTTTTTCTTGCGCACGCCGCGCCCGTATCAAGCGCACACCGTTGGCGGATTGGAAACAAAACAACTGGATTGGCATCAGTTTTTTCGGAAACGCTTTGCGCGCGTTGCGCTCCCGCATTCAACGCTCAGGGTTAGGCCGCCGGTTGTTCCGGGGCCGCTACCGGTTGCGCCGGGGTCGCCGGCGGTTCGGTTGGGATTCCTGTCGGGGTGCCGTTTTCGTCGTTAATCATTTTTCCGCAAACAAAAATTTTTGTTTTTCCGCCAAAAACGGGCGCTTTTGGCGCAAAAATTTCAATTTTCGCTGTTTACCCGCCAAAGGCAGGGTGCGCCCTTCGCGCAAAACTCAGCTCTCGCGAGCTGTTCTCATAATAAGTTAATTTCCTGCCGGCTGTCAAGGCAAGCATCCTTTAAAAGGGCTTGAAAAACAAGATGAAATGTGGTACATTGTCAATTATGAATAACGCAAATAAAGAAACGGCGAAGGGCGACAATGCCGGCATCGCCGCAATCAATCCCCCGCGCACCGGGGAAATTATCAAAGGGAAGATTATTTCCCAAGAAAGGTCCGCACTTTATGTGGACTTGGGCGCCGTCGGGACGGGTATCGTCTGCGGCAAAGAGTTCTATGAAGTCAAGGATCGCCTCAAAGACACCAAAGAGGGTGATCCGATTTCGGCCAAAATCGTCAGCCTGGAAAATGAAGACGGTTATATTGAGCTGTCGGTGAGCGGCGCGACGCGCAAACTGGTGTGGGATGAATTGCGCGAAAAGCAGGAAAACCGCAAAGCGGTGCAAATTAAAGTTGCCGGCGCCAATAAGGGCGGCCTGATGGCCAAGGTTTCCGGACTGCCCGCCTTTTTGCCGGTATCCCAGCTGGCCAGCCATCATTATCCCAAGGTTGTTGGCGGCGATCCGGACAAAATCCTCAAAGAATTACAAAAATTCGTCGGCGAAGACCTTTCTGTGCGAATTTTGAACTTAAAGCCGAAAACCGGCGAGATTATTCTTTCGGAAAAAATGGCGGAAATGGAACAGCGCGAAGAGCGGTTGAAAAATTACAATGCCGGCCAGGAGATCGGCGGCACGATTACCGGTATTATGGAATTCGGCATTTTTATCCGCTTTGACAATGACACCGTGGAAGGGCTGATTCCTGCCGCGCAGATTCCCGAAGAACTGAAAAAGAACTTGTCGGAAAATTTTAAGATCGGCGGCAAGCTTTCCGCCCACATTATTGAGATCAGTAACGGCAAGGTATTTTTATCCCTCAAAGACCCTGCCGAACAGAGTCAAACCGCTTAAAACGTTTTGATAAACAGCCCCCTGCTCCGAAACGCCGCGGCGGCGATCGGCATCCGCGCTTTAACTTTGGCTTCCTAACATCCAATGAAAAGTTTCTTGAAAAATTTCGTTTTCGCCATACTGATCCTGGCCGCCGCCGCCGGCTTCTTTTCGCTGTTCTCTCACGAGTCCGAAAAACCGAAGGAAGTTTCCCTCTCGCAGATCGTTGCCGACATCAACCGGGAGAACATCAAAACCATTGCGGTCGCCGGCAATTCCCTGGAAATCGTTTATCAAAACGGCGAAAAAGCGACGGCCAAAAAAGAGGCTGATTCTTCAATCTCCCAGACCCTGGCAAATTTGGGCGCGCAAAATGAAAAGATGGAGCGCGTAGATTTTTCCGCCAAAAACGATGACAGCGTATGGATCTGGCTGGGGCCTCTGCTTTACAGCGTTTTGCCGCTGATCGTCATTTTGTTCGTTTTTGCGATAATTTTCCGCCAAGCAAAAGGCAACGCGATGCAGGCGTTTGACTTCACCAAAGCCAAGACCCGGATTTTGGGTGGCGAAAACCAAAAGGAAAAAACCGGTTTCGGAGACGTTGCCGGACTGAAAGAAGCCAAAGAGGAGCTGACGGAAATCATTGATTTTCTGAAAAACCCGGAAAAATATTTAAAAATGGGCGCCAAGATCCCCCGCGGCGTTTTATTGATGGGGCTCCCCGGCACCGGCAAAACCCTGCTGGCCAAGGCGGTCGCCAGCGAAAGCAATGTGCCGTTTTTTTCCATTTCCGGATCGGAATTCATTGAACTTTTCGTGGGCGTGGGCGCCAGCCGTGTGCGCAGTCTGTTTGAACAGGCGCACAAGGCCAAGCGGGCGATCATTTTTATTGACGAGATTGACTCCATCGGCAAAACCCGCGGCGTGGGAGTCACCGGCGGGCATGAAGAGCGCGAACAAACGTTAAACCAGATTCTGGCGGAAATGGACGGCATTGAGAGCGGCGAAGGAATTATCGTTCTGGGCGCCACCAACCGGCCGGAGCATCTTGATCCGGCGCTGTTGCGTCCCGGCCGATTTGACCGGCGCATTGTTTTGGATTTGCCCGACGCCAACGACCGCGAAGCGATCCTGGCCATTCATTGCCGCAAAAAACCGCTGGCGGCAGACGTCAATTTGCGCGAAGTCGCCCAACGAACCCCCGGATTTTCCGGCGCCGACATCGCCAACGTGGTCAACGAAGCCGCACTGCTGGCGGCAAGGCGGGAAAAAAATCAGATATTCCAGCCGGAATTTTTGGAATCCATTGAAAAAGTCCTGCTCGGACCGGAGAAAAAGAGCCATCTTTTGTCCAAGGATGAAAAGAAGATCGCCGCCTATCACGAATCGGGACACGCGCTGGTCTCTTCAAGTTTGCCCGAATCCGAACCGGTGCGAAAAATCTCCATCATTTCCCGGGGAATGGCCGCCGGCTACACGCTGAAAACCGCCTCCGAAGAAAAAAAATTGCGCACCAAAAACGAATTCATCGCCGAAATCGCCACCTTGCTGGGAGGAATGACCGCGGAAGCGTTGGTCTTCGGCCAGTCGTCCACCGGCGCGTCCAACGATCTGAAAGTGGCTTCCAAAATCGCGCGCAAAATGGTGAAAGAATACGGGATGTCGCCGCTGGGACCGATAGTTTTCGGGCAAAAGGAGGAATTGGCGTTTTTGGGGCAGGAGTTTGAATCCACCCGCAACTATTCCGAAGAGATTGCCGCCAAAATTGACGCCGAAGTGGCAAAAATCATCAAAGAAGGACAGGAAAAGGCGCGGCGGATCCTTTCGGAAAAACGCGACTTGTTGGAAAAAATTGCCGGGCGCCTGATAGAAAAAGAAACTATTGAAAAAGAAGAATATGAAGAGCTCATTGGTATCACCGCGAAAGCGTAGCATAATCTGCTGGCGCTATGCGCGTGTAGCTCAGTCGGTGAGAGCGCGTCTCTTATGACGGTAGTAATTAAAATTCTTTTGGGCGTGTAGCTCAGTCGGTGAGAGCGCGTCTCTTAT
>DAOSDI010000026.1:0-11853 GCA_035362275.1 Candidatus Pacearchaeota archaeon
GCCGCCGCCGCCATTATCACTTTTTGAATTATGCCCATATAATTGGTTTTTGTTATTTATCCTTCAATTTTTGACGATTATATTTTTCCAATTCCTTGCGAACTTTTTTTTCCATTTCCAAGTGCGAAACATTACCGGCATTTTGCAAAATTTCTTTATCGTTTAAAACCAAAAAATCGTCCAATTTTTGAATCCAATCCTTCATATACATCACTCTTTGTTCCACGGTTTGCAATTCAGCAAAAGACAAAAATTGCTCCACCAATAAATTCAATCTTTTTAATTCCAATTCTTCCAAATAATTTTTGGCGATCTCGGCTTGTTGCCGGGTGATAATTGCGCCTTTCCAATTTGTGAGCCCCATATTCGCTTTGGCGCTATTCGCGCGTGAAGAAACGATTTCGGCGGCAGTTGATCCAGTGATGGCATAGTGGAATTTGTTTTGCACGGTGGCATAAAATAATTGGGCATAATCCGTTTTTGGGTCGTAATCGGCGCTGGTGGCAAAAACATCCCGGACTTTTTGGTAAAAATTGGCCTCCGAAGTCCTGATCTTTCGGATCCGCTCTTCCCATTCTTCAAAATATGTCTTTTTCACTCTGCCTTCGGCCAAGCGCTCGTCGTCCATTGCAAATCCCTTGATAATGTATTCTCTCAACTTCTGCGTGGCCCAGATGCGAAACTGTGTGCCCCGCAATGAATTTACGCGATACCCGACAGAGATAATTGCGTCCAAATTATAAAACTTAACAGGCCTGTTTACGCTCCTTCCAGCTTCAACTTGAACTACCGAGGAATCCTCGGTAGTTGAAATTTCCTCTAATTCTCCCTCTAAATAAATATTTTTTAGATGCAAACCGACATTGTCCACGGAACAATCAAAAAGCTCGGCCATCTGCTTTTGCGAAAGCCAAACCGTCTCACCCTCCAGCCGCACCTCAATCTTGGCATCACCCCCCACGGTCTTGTAAATAATAATCTGATTGTTTGTATCTCGCTTATCCATAATTTTCACCCTCCGCAAACATCTTTAACGATAATCTCAGTTTTCGAAATTATTCTAGTATTATTTTTTTATTCCCGTTGTTTTTATTTAAACAAAAAATGGTTGCTTAAATTAAAGATAGTATCAAGGGCTTGTAAATATTTACGCGCCGATCAGAGAATCGGCGGGAATGCCAAGATTTTCGCGCAAACTCCGGATCATTTTCAGCGATAGCGATCTTTTTTTGAAAACAATTCCGAAACCCGGTTGGCACCAATAATCTTGGCCAAATCCTTTTTGTCCATTCCCATTTGTTCCATACGGAACTTTATCGCTTCAACCGGATTCGGCGCAGCAATCGCATAATTGGCTTCTTCATATTTTTCAACCAGCGTCGCCAGAATATCCAGCTCGTCGCTTTCCGGCGTTCCGGGCAAGGCACCCCAAATCCGCTCAATTCTTTTGAGAGCTTCCTGATAATTTTTTTTGGTTTTTATGGGTTTAATATTCATATTGTTTGGGCATCCCCTAAAAGGGTCCGACCCTTTTAACTTTCTTTTTAGCCTTTTACGGGATGTTTATCCTGATTTTACCCCAAAACCCAAATCATTTTTTGAGCAATTGCAAGATCAGGCCGACCATCTTTTCCTTGTCTTTGGGTTGGCTTTCGGCGACTAAAAGCGTCAGTGCGGTGAGCGCCTGGGGCGTCATTCTGTCTTTTCGCAACAATTTGGTTTTATTCAAAAACCACACAAAGGCAAATGCGCCGCTCCTCTTATTGCCGTCGGCAAAGGGATGGTCTTTAACAATAAAATAGAGCAAATGCGCCGCTTTTTCTTCCAAGGTTTGATAAGCATCGCGGCTAAAGGCCGACTGAAAAACATTGCCCACAATTCCGGCCAGGGCGTCTTTTTGCCGCTCATGAGCAAAAAGCCCGGCGGCCTCGTTTTTAGCCAAAATGGTTTGCTTTAATTCCGCAATCGCTTGGGCCAGATCGTTTGCGGTTAAGCGCACCTGTTTTTTTGTGGCTCCGGATTGAGGCAGGGCGGATTTATCATAGGCGTCCAGCGACAACCAAGTGTCGGCAAACATCTTTGCCAGTTCCAGCGCATCCCGGGCAATTGCCGGCTCGGCCGTGGGTAAAAGTTTTTTGGCAAATTCAACGGCTTGCAAAAATTCAGCATAATTTTTGGCAACGCGCTTGCGATCAATGGTATACCCTTTCAATATATGCTGGCGCAAGGTTTTAGTCGCCCACTGGCGAAATTTGGTAGCATTGGCGGAATTCACGCGATAGCCGATTGAAAGTATCAAATCAAGATTATAATACTCAATTTTTCTTTTAATTTTCCTTTTCCCTTCGCTTTGAACTGTTTCCAAAATGGAAACGGTTGAATTTTTATCCAACTCCTCCGTGTCAAAAATATTTTTAATATGTTTGGATATCGCCGCTTTCTGCACATCAAAAAGCCGGCCAACCTGTTGTTGGGTCAGCATTACTGTTTCTTGCTTTTTATCCAAGCGTACCTCCACCGCGCCGTTTTTTGCCTGATAGATGATAACTTCTTTTTCCATGGTCGCCCCGTTACTGCTACTTACCTTGATTTTACCCCAAACGCGAATGCAAACAAAACGCCCCCGGCGGGGGGCTCATCAATTTCAGCGCACCGAAAGTCGCCTTCGCTAAAGCTACGGCGTACCGAAGGCGGAGGAAGTGGGATTCGAACCCACGGACGGCTTTAACACCGTCACGGGTTAGCAACCCGTTGCAATGCCACTATGCGATTCCTCCATTGGCACGCCGAAGTTTTAACGAAGGCGACCATTGGCACGCCAAAACTTCAGCGAAGGCGGCTTAATACCCGCATAATAGCGGGAAAACCGAATAAAATCAATCTTTGCTTGCAATGGCCGCGCCTCGGCAATCATATCAAAAACGGCCTTTCTAAATTCTGAACAATTCCCGGGCGTTTTGGTTGGCGGCGGCGATCAGCGATTCGGGGGCTTCGCCGCGGATTTGGGCAACTTCTCGGGCGATAATCATTGTGTTTTTGGGTTCGTTGCGTGGCGGCAATCCGGGCGGCGCCAGATAGGGGCAGTCGGTTTCCAGCAAAATTCGTTCTTGCGGAATTTTTTTGACGGCCTCGTTTAGATCCATTTTAAAAATAATGCCGCCCAACCCGATGCGCAATCCCAAATCCAGATAGGCTTCCAACTCGGCAAGGCCGCCGGTGAAGCAATGCAAAACGCCGGCAATCTTGCCGCGGGCGGCAAACTCTTCCTTCAATGCTTCAATCATTTCTTGATGCGCCATACGGCAATGGAAAATCGCCGGCAAATCCGTTTCCCGCGCGAACAGCAACTGCCGCCGCAAAGCTTCCTTTTGCGCCGCCTTCATCGCTTCAATTTTGATATTGGTTTTGGGCTTGTAATAATAATCCAAGCCGATTTCGCCGATCGCGACAACCTTTTTTGATTCCGCCAGCAAAAAATATTTCTCGGCAGAAAAGCCGTCTTCGCAAAAATCTTCGGGCAGATCGCGCGAAATTCTTTTTTGGGCGGAAAGATTGAGCGGATGCAAACCGATCGCCGCCCAAACGCCGGTTTCATATTTTTGCGCGATCTTGGCCGCCGCGCGCGACGATTCAAAATTTGCGCTCGCATTGATCATAAAAATCCCCTCGCCGAGGGAATTTTCAACCACCGTTTCGCGATCATCATCAAACGCCGCGAAATTCAAATGGGCGTGAGTGTCAATCAATTTCATTTGTCCTTGATTTTTAGTATCGGCGGCAGGGCCAATTTGTGCGCGTTGGCTTTTTTGCGGGCGATGATTTTTTCCATTTTTTTGGGATCAATGTTGGCCAGAGAGCAAACCTCGCCGGGCAAAATTCCCTGCGCCAGCAATTTCAGCGCCGTGTCCAGCCGGAAATAATCCAAACCCAGTTCCTTTTCGTCGGTCTGGCCCGGCCACAGCGCCGCCGTGGGCGCCGCTTCCATAATGTCATCGGGAATTTTGAGCCGTTCGGCCATCGCATAAATTTCGGATTTGAACAAATCCGCGATCGGCTCAATGTCGGCGCCGCCGTCGCCGTATTTGGTGAAATAACCGATCTCAAATTCCGTGCGGTTGGTGGTGCCGATCACCATCGCTTTTTTGAGATTGGCAAAATAATAGAGCGCGGCCATGCGCAAGCGCGGCTTTAAATTGCCATAAACCAAATTGCCGCCGCGCGGAAGAGTTTTGGCGAAGGTCTGCAAAACTTTGTCCAGATAAATCTTCTGCGCTTTGAATTTGAACGCCGACTCCAGTTTGGCGACATTTTTTCCGAACGGACAATTCCGCACGAACGGCATCCAAACGAAGGTGGCCTTTTTGCCCAGCGCGCGGCCCAAAATCGCGGCCATCACCGCCGAATCAATGCCGCCCGAAACTCCCAGCACCGCACGTTCCAATCCGGCGGCTTCCATTTGGCGTTTCACAAATTCAACGATCTTGTCTCCCGGCGGAATTTGGCAATCGGCAATTTTTCGCGCCAATCCTTCGTTTTGCAAATAATCAAACACTGCCGGCGGCACCAGATTTTTCCAATCCGCACCGGCAAAGATCGTTTGCCGCACTTGCGTGGCCGACAGGTTGCCGCAAAACACCGGCTGGTCGGCGGCCTCAATGCCGATTTTTTCGGCGCACGACTTGGCCCAATCGTTTAGCGACACCAGCACCGTTTCGCCGGCCTTCAAACCGGTGATCTCCAGCATTTTTTGCGTCCACGCCGCATCATTGAAAAAATCCGGCAATCCGAAAATCTCGCAGTTTTTCGCCCCCGCTTCGGCCAGCGCCAGTTCCAAAATTCTTTTGCGGTCGGCAAATTCCAGCGGGTTGTCGGCCTGCCCGAATTCCTGCATACTGCCAATAACGATTTTCAATCGCTTTGATTGCACCAAAATCCATTTGATCGCTTCCAAGTGCCCGCGATGGAGCGGCTGGAACCGCCCCACAAAGACCGCCTCCTTGCCTTTGGGAATTTTGTAGTCAGTATTTTCCATATTTTTCCAACAAATTGCAGGGGAAAATTACAGGGGTTCAACCCCTGATAATTTATCAGGGGTTGAACCCCTGTAAAATTTTACCCTTTATCTTTATCTGTATTTTTTGATTTTATCTCATTCCCCCCCATTTTTCAATTTTTCAAAACAAAACGCCCGCGTCGTAAAAAAATAAGCGATCAGAAAGGATTGACCTTTTGATCGCCATCATTGTTCTCTTTTTCGCGAGAGCTTTTGCTCTCGGTATTTACCCCCCCCGTATGTTCGGGGAGGCAACCCGTTAGAATAAATATTCTCCATAGCCATACCGAATTAATTTGAAACAAAATTTTCACATTAATTCGGTATGGCCATAGATTAAGTTTTTAAACAACTAAAAACCCTTCTTGCGGAAGGGCTTTTTGTTTGGAACAAGTTTTATTTTTCTTCAACTTTCGCCAAACAAAAAGCCCTCCTTAATAATAAGGCCCATGACCGGCAACAATACAAAACTATTCATTTGTCGGTTTCGGGTTTCCATAACTTTTCTTATGGTTATTATATACCAAAACACGAAAATTGCGTCAAGTACAATCGATATAATATAAAAGGTTGAACAAGCGTTCAACCTATGCAATCACTGCCAAGCGGTCTTTCGGCGCTTCAGCCAATGTTGGATATCTTTTATCATCAACCATAATTAAAACCGCAACATCGTAATTTGCCCTAGCTTCACGCGCCGCTTGCAAAATGATTTCCATTGCTTCTTTCTGGTTATGTGTCAAGCCGGCAATATTAAGACGGCAGTAGCCCGTGCCGGAAATCAATCCGCGTCCAATAACGCAAACTAGATAGTGATCGCCATCTATACGGTGCGGCTTCAGAATGGATAATTGCATTCTAAAACCATTAGCAACCGCCAACAAAGGCTCAACCAGCCACGGTGCAGTGATGCGTTTTTGGTAGCCACCTCTCAATCCCAAATACCAGCCGGCTTTAACTTCGCAAGGCACATTTTCTTCAACGCCGCATTCGTCAACTACGATATGGTTGCCTTGATTCAAAATACGGGCAATTTTACCAAAAATATTTATTTGCGTGCTTTTCATCCTCATACCTCCAATATCAACTTTTTAATGATCAACATCGGTACCCGCGCAAAACAAAAAACCCTCCAGTCTGGAGAATTTCGTTTCGCGCTATTTACTGTTCACTGCTTACGAACGAAAAATTCCCAGACCTGGAGTTTGGCTATAAAAGTAAAACCAAAAATTGTTGCTCTTAATCTGGGGTTTCATGATTATTTATTTATCAATTTTTCTTTTCGGTGTCAAGACGGGGGAACAAGATGCTGGTATCTTCGCCCGCGAGCAATTTTTTGATCTTTGCCGATGTTTGCGGAATAAACGGTCCCAGCATTTGCCCGATTTGAGATAGCGCGAACAGCAAGTCGCCCACGGCCGCAGTATCTTTGGTTTTCCACGGCTGGGTTTTTTCAATGTATTTGTCGCCAAAATTTATCACTTTCCAAATTGCCGATAGGGCTTCGTTAAATTTATAATCTTCCAGCAAAAGCCCAATCGCGTTTTGGGCGGTATCAATTTCGGCTTTAACTTCCGGATTGAGCGCGGTTTCCGCAGACATTGATGCGTTGATCTTTTTGGCAATCGTGGTAACCCGCGCCGCCAAGTTACCTATGCCTTTGGCCAGATCGGCATTGTATCGCTCTTCGAATTTTTCAAAAGAAAAATCGCCGTCTTCGGTGGGCGGCAGTTCGCGCAACATAAAGTGGCGCGCCGCGTCCGCGCCGTATTTGTCCACCAATTCAACCGGGTCAATCACATTGCCCAAGCTCTTGGACATTTTCTGGCCGTTGGCGGTGATGAATCCATGGATAAACACTTGCTTGGAATTGGGCAATCCGGCTGACATTAACATCGCCTGCCACATCGCGGTTTGCTGGCGCAAATTATCCTTGCCCGCGACCTGGATGGCATTGCGATTTTCCTTGGTTCCCCAAAATTCTTTAAATCCTTTTTCTTCGTTTGGCCAATTCAAACAGGAGATATAATTTACCAGCGCGTCAAACCACACATACATCACCTGATTATCGTCGCCCGGCACCGGAATACCCCAGGGCATTTTTTCCTTCACGCGCGAAATGGAAAAATCCTGCAACCCGCCGGCCACAAAATTCTTAATCTCATTGAACCGCACATCGGGAACCACAAAGTCAGGATTAGCATTATAAAAATCCAAAAGCGGTTGCTGATATTTCGAAAACCGGAAAAAATAATTTTCTTCTTCAATGGTTTCAACATCCTTGTTGGGATGGATCGGGCACCGGCCATTCACCAGCTGGGAATCGGTAACTTCCAATTCACAGCCAACGCAATACTTCGCTTTGTAAACTTTTTTATAAATATCGCCGTTGGCATCGCACCGTTTCCAAAATTCCTGCGCCGCCGCGATATGATGCGCGTCGGTCGTGCGGATAAAATTATCAAACGACAAATCCAATTTTTCTTTTAACGCTTTGAAATGTTCCGCGGACTCATCGCAATACTCTTGGGGCGTTTTACCCAGTTCCGCCGCCTTTTGAAAAATCTTCAACCCGTGTTCATCAGTCCCGGTATTGAAAAACACCTCCGCCCCGCGCGATCTTTGCCAGCGCGCCAAAACATCCGCCTGGATAATCTCCAACGCAAACCCGATATGCGGCTTGGCGTTCACATAAGGCAGGGTGGTAGTGATATAGAATTTTGAACTCATAACTTTCAATTTTCAATTTCTAATTTTCAATGAATTTTCAATAAATCAATTTTCAAACAAATTCGGCTGGTTCAAATTAGCAAATTTATTGTTTGCCTTCAAGAACCGCGACAAATTCGCCTTTCAGGGGGTCTTTTTTTATTTTGGCGGTCACTTCAGAGATCGCGCCGCGATAGACAGTCTCAAACGCCTTGGTAAGCTCGCGGCAAACGACAATACGGCGGGTTTTATCATGATTCAATTCGTCAATTTCGGCAAGAGTTTTCAAAATCCGGAAATTTGATTCGTAAAACACCGCGGTAAATTCGCAAGACAGCAAGTCTTGGAAATATTTTTTACGCTTGTTTTTCGCCGGCGGGAAACCCAAGAAAACAAATCTGTCGGCGGGAAATCCGCAAACGCTTAGCGCCGCCGCGGCGGCGCTGGCTCCGGGGACGGGGATGATTTTTATTCCATCGCCAAATTTTTCAACCGCCGCGGAAACCAACCGGTTTCCCGGATCGCAAATCCCGGGAGTGCCGGCATCGGAAACCAGCGCCAGATTTTTGCCCTCCCCCAGTAAATCAAGGATATAATCCGCTTTTCGCAAAGTGGAATGCTGGTGATAGCTTTCCAGCGGTTTTTGAACGCCAAAGCGCGCCAAAAGTTTTTGCGCCACGCGCGTATCTTCGCACAATATCAAATCCGCGCTTTCCAGAACTTTGATCGCGCGCGCGGTAATGTCGTCCAGATTGCCGATGGGAGTGGCAACAATATGCAAAGTTCCCGCCATATCATGTTTCGCATTTCAAATTTCGCCGATGTTTGACCAGATAATCTCCGACAAAATCGTAGACGATGCCGAACAGCGGAATCGCCAGAATCGCCCCCGCCAAACCCCACAGCGCTTCGCCAACCAGCAAGGAAATCAGGACCAAAATCGCCGGAAACGCAATGAATTTTTGCGACAGCAACGGTAGGACCAAATTGTTTTCCAATTGCTGGATCACCGTGAAAATCGCCACCAGCAAAACCGCTTTTTGCCAGGAATCAATCAGCGCCACCATCGCGATCACCGCGCCCGTCGCAATCGGGCCGATAAACGGCACAATGTCGGCGATGCCTGCGAAAAATCCCAAAAATATCGGGTAACGCACGTCCAGCGCCCAGCACACCAGCCAGGTTAAAAATCCCACCGCGGCCATTCCCGCCAAGCGCACCGCAAACCAGCCCGAAATTTTCGCTTGGGCTTTTTGCCACCATTCAAGCGCGGTTTTTTCGTGCTTTTCGGCCGCCAGCATCACGATGCATTTTTTGATGCCCCGGTTTTCCAGCGAAAAGAAAACCGCGGCGGTGATCACAATAACCATCGTGAAGATGCCGTCAAAAACCGCCGCCAGCGAACCGACAATGGAAGACGAAGCGGCCACCAGCCAATCGCGTACCGCCGCCACGAACGCATCCATACTCTGGAAAACGGCAAACCCCAGCCCGGACAAAAACGGGGCCAGTTTTTCAAAATACATCGGGAAAAGCTGTCCCAATTGCTGGGTTTCGGCAATAAAAAACGGCGCCACCAGATAAATGCCGGCCCCCAAAGAACCGAAGATTGAAAAATAGACCAAAAAGACCGCCGCCGGACGGGAAATTTTGGCCCTTTCCAAAAAATCAACCGCCGGATTGAAAAGCGCGGAGATAATCAGTCCGGAAAAAGCCATCACCAACACATCCCGCGACAAATAAATTCCCCAGCCAAGCGCCAGCGCCACGCCAATTTTTGCCAGCGAGCCCCATGAAATGTCAAAAACGGTTTTTCGTTTTATTGAAAACATTTTGTTTTGATTTTAATTTCCGCTTCTAAAACGGATTATAGCGCGTTTTCCAATAATTTTTCAAAGCGTTGGCGATTGTCGTCGGGGCCGATAACCGCCAAATTGAGTTTTTCGGGGGCAAAGATGTCTCTTGCCGCCGCTTGGATGTCTTCGGCGGACACCCGGTCAATCTCTTCATAAATTTCCTCGGGTTCCGATATCCTTCCTTCCAATAATTCCTGCTCGCCGTAAAACAATCCTTTGGCGTGGGACGATTCCAAAACAATGGAATTTTTGCCGATGTAATGGTCTTTGGCTTTGCGCAATTCCCGCGGTGAGACTTTTCCGTCGCGGATTTTTATGAATTCATTCAAAATCACTTTAATCCCTTCGTCAAGACGGGCGCTGTCCAAATTCGCCGCTGCCGCCAGCGAACCGACATCCGGGTCCGTTGACAATTCGGTGTGCACATCATAAACCAATCCGCGCTTGAATCTCACCTCCTCCATCAGGCGGGAAGAAAACATTCCGCCCAAAACGGTTTCCAACAATTCCAACGCGCGGCGGCGCGGATAATTGTAATTGAACGCCCGCACCCCCAGCGCGATCTGAGTTTGGTTGGTGTCTTTTTTATAGATCAAAACTTGCGGCATTTTCTGCTTTTCCGCCACAACGGATTTTTTGGCCGGATCTTTGGCGGCAAACCGCCCGAAATATTTTTCGGCCAACTTTTTACCTTCCTTTTCATCAAAATTGCCGGAAATGCAAATGACCGTGTTTTGAGCCGCGTAATTTTTGTCCCGATATTCCAAGAGTTGCCGGCGGGAGATACCTTTTACCGTTTCAATCGTACCGGCAATATCCCACCCTGCCGGCTGGTCGCCGTAGAGCGCCTGGTTCCAAACCGTCCAGATATGGCGCATCGGATGATCATAGAACATCTTCAATTCTTCAATGATCGTTCCCCGCTCTTTTTCAATTTCTCCAGGCGGTAAAACCGAGTTCAGGAAAATATCGGCGACCAAATCAAAGGCCGCGGCGAATTTTGAAGATTGCACTTTGAGGTAATAGCCGGTCATTTCCTGCGAAGTGAAAGCGTTGGCAATGCCGCCCAAACCGTCAATCTCCGAAAAAATTGCCATTTCCGACGGGCGCTTGGCCGTGCCTTTGAATTGCAAATGCTCCAAAAAATGGGAAACCCCCGAAATTTCTTTGGTCTCGTATTTTGAACCGATGCCGACCAGCGCCGTCACCGCCACCGTGCCGGTGTTCTGCGAATTCGCCATCAACAATCTGACTCCGTTATCCAATGTGATTTTTTTGTGCATATTGCCATTACAAATTATTTTTCAAAGGCGCCGGCAACCCAGTCAAACTCGCCTTGCCAATTGCGGGTCGGACAGCTCCACCCGGGGCTGGCCGGATGCGGCCGGCCGCTGGTTTCCATATCGCTGATTCCCAAAACAAAAAATGCCCCTCTGGCCGCGTCGCACCCGGCATATCCGGCGCTGTAACGATGATAATGATAGCCGTAACATCCCGTGCCGGACCCGCCTTTGGGGTCCGTCGGCACTTGTTTTAACAATCCCGCCGTTGCCAACGCGCCGATTAAAGGCATTGTTATTGCCGTCGTTGCACGGCCCCTGATCCCAGCCGTCACAGCAAGCGTCCGACGAAATTAAAGGAAACGCCCCATATTGCACATTATACATTTGCAGTGCCATCACGATCTGCCGCATATCGCTTAATCGCCGCGCATCTCTTGCCTTTTCCCGCGCCCCCGTCATCGCCACCAGCACCATCCCCGACAGCGTGCCGATAATGGCGATCACCACCAGCAGCTCAATCAGGGTGAAGCCGGTTTTACCTGATTTATCATTGATCATTGATAATTTATCAGTTGTTAGCCGCAATTTATCGCTTATCGTTTATCTCAAAATTACTCCGGGATCATTTCTCCGGAAATATCGTAATTGCTCGGCTGGTTTTTGGCATTTTGGCCGTAGAAATAATATCCCCAGAATGCCGCCGTCAATATGAATCCCGCAACAACGATGATTATCTGAATCTTTTTCTTTCTCTCCTCCTTGCCAATATCCGGCGGCGCGACAACGCCGGAAGGCAACGGAGTTTTGGCCGAATAATCGCTAAAGTCAATGTCTTTGTTTTGCTCCGTCTCCATATTTTTTGAAATTATTTTTGCACCATCCCGACGGTGAGGGTGCCGGAATAATTGTAAGTACCGTTAATACATTTCACCCCCGGCGACACCACGCTTCC
>DAOSDI010000027.1:0-11542 GCA_035362275.1 Candidatus Pacearchaeota archaeon
TGACTAATGAGGAAAGATTCTTTTGGCGTGGGCGATTTTGTCCATGTTTACAATTGCGGCAATCGCAAAGCCTCTATTGTGCGCGATTTAGTTGACCAATATCGTTTTCTGGCTTGTTTGCGTTATTACAATGACCATGACTCCGGAGAATTTTTGATGAGAGCGGTGTTTGGCCAGAGAGAAGATCGTTATCAGAGTCCTTGGAAAATTGATGCTTTTCGCGATCAAGGATTTGTGTGGCCGAGGAAAACGGAACAAAAACCGATTGTGAATGTTATATCTTATGTTTTGATGGAGAACCATTACCATTTGGTTTTGCAAGAAATAACCCAAGGCGGTATTACTGAATTTATGCGGAAAATCGGTACCGGATATACCTTGTACAGCAATATCAGACACAATGAATTGGGAAAAGTTTTTCAAGGATCCTATAAAGCACGTTTAATTAGCACAGCGCGCTATCTGCAATATATTGATATTTATGTTCAAACGTTGAATCCTCTTGATGCTTTGCGCGCAAAGAAGTCAATAAATAATTTTGATTTAATGTTTGATGCGGTTGTCAATGACCCGTTTAGCGGACTTGGTGAAAGTTTGGGAATACGAAATTTTGAAATTCTGAACAGAAAAAATTTTATTCAACAATCTGGATTACCAGCGAACATTGAAAATTATAAAAATTTTGCGCGGGAAACAATCCTGGAAAAAGGCTTGAAAAAATTTCTTGGTGATTTAACCCTTGAGAAGGATTAAACGAATCGCGGTTTAGTGGAGGTTTGACTTCCACTTTCTTTTTATTTGACCGAGGGCGGATTTTTTTGTAGGATGGGGCTAATCAATCAAGAAGCGATATGTCCTATAAAGATTATATAATTTTTGCGCTGTCCGTATTGGCGTTGGCACTACTGATCTTGATGTCGCCGGCCGGACAAGATTTTTGGCGATCCCTGCCCAAATTCAGCGATCTGGCAACATCGCCGGCCACGCGGGAACTGGCGGAAAATAAAACGCCGGAAAATTCCGCCCCGCCGGCAGATTCCGCGCCGGAAATTACCGCGGATTTGCCGGTTGGCGAAGAATTTCAAGCGCCGGCATTTGAGGAAAATGTTGATGAAGCGGAAATAGCGATCGTGCCGGCCCAGCCGTCCACTGCGCCGGACGCGCCGATGGCCGATATAATTATGATTCCGGAAATCAATATTACCGCTCCGCTGGTGACGGCGCCGCCGGGGACGGACGCGGCCAAACTGAAAAAAATGCTGGACAGCGGCGCGGTGGTTTATCCCGATTCGGCGCAGTTCGGCGCGGTGGGACAAACGATCGTGCTGGGACACAGCGCACCGCCCGGCTGGCCCGAAATCAAGCATGACACAATATTTTCGCGCATTGCGGAATTGAGTTTTGGTTCAAAAATCGTGGCGGTCTATAATGACAAAACTTACACATATTCGGCGGTGGAAAACCGGATCATTGAAAAAGGCGGCGATATTCCCAAGCTGGCGGGTGCCGACAACGTGCTGGTGTTGGTGACCTGCTGGCCGCCCGGCCGCGATCTCAAACGGATGGTGGTGCAAGCGGACCTGGTGTCGGTGGAATAATTCGTGGCTGTTGGTTTTTGCAAGTTTGATTTTTGTGTTATAAATAATGCATAAATATCAGAAAAAAAATATGCAAAATAAAATTATCGCGGCGGGATTGGGACTTGTGATCGTGATTGCGGCGGGTTGGTATGTTTTAAGCCAGAGAGGCGCCGCGCCGGCAGGCAATGAAAATGAGCAAAAACAAGGGCAGGAAGCGGCCAAATCCGCGGAAAGCGCAAACGGCGATAATTTTGCCGGCACTCTGGGCGATCTGATGGCCCGAAAAACACCCGTTAAATGCGAAGCGGGGCTTGATATTGAGGGCAAACCTCAAAAACAAACGATGTATTTTGCGGGCGATAAATTTCGTGTTGAGATGGCGATGCAGATTGACGAATATACGAACAACACTTTTATGATCGTTAAAGACGGCTGGCAATATGTTTGGAGTCAGGGCGATATGCCCGGCTTGCTTCAAGCCGGTGTGAAAATGAAATTTGACGCCGAAACCGGCGGTGACGGCCAGTCGGATGCGCCGATGCAAAACGGCGGCGTTGATATGGATCAAGTTATGAATTTTTCTTGCGTGCCGTGGGTGCCGGATGCATCAAAGTTTGAATTGCCGGCGGGAATTGAATTTACCGATTTGAGCGCAACGATGCAGAATTTGGAAACCTCGCCGCAAGATCTCTGCGCGGTCTGCGAAATGATTCCGGATGCCGCGGCCAAAGCCGAATGCGAAGCCGGCTGTGCCCGATAAAATTTGACACCGGAGATTGCGATTGGTAAAATTGAATTGCAATCAAAAAAAATGGCGGGATCAAACAATCAAAATAATAATTCCGTTGACTACCGCGAACTGGTGGAGTTTTTTGGCGAACAATTTGATAAGATGAACGCGAAGATTGATATAATTATTGAAACTAAAGCCGATAAAACCAATACCGCCACAAAAGCCGATATTGATCGGGTGCTGACGCGTATTGCGATGATCAACACCAAAATTGACGATTATCGCGCGGAACAGATTGCCACACAGCGCCAAGTTGATAATCACGAAAAAATTTTGTGCAAACTTTGAAACAAAAACCACAAACATCCAACATTAAATTTTGGACTTTTACCGCGGGCCTTGCCCGTTTTTTTGTCGGCGTTGTATTTGCTTTGCCAAATTTAATGCGGGCGGGCATAAAGCCGCGCCCCTACAAAAGCAATCATTGCCCGTTTTATTTGGAAATTGAAACATTGGAAATCCATTGTCCGCCGCCGGCGGATCCGTCCTTTGGCGGAGAAATTCGCGCGGATTTTGCGTGGCGGGGTTTTCCACAATTCGGCGGCGCGGGCGGCCTTGACACGGGGTTGATCATCTGCTAGGATTGCAATGTCAGGGAGATAAAATAACAAATGTTGACAACGGACAATAACAAAAAACATTAACGAAGCGAATAGTTTTCTGCGACTTTGCGTTTCAGAAGATCGCTTCAATGCGGTTTTTTTGTTGCCCGATTCGGATTGAGCGAGGGGGTGGAACATTGTCAATTGAATAGTTAGTTATATTGCCGGTGGATCAAACATCGAATCCATCGGTGATTCCAAAGTCTTTTTGAAACAATTGTAATTTCAAGAATTCGGCGGCGGCAAAGCGGCCATCAGCGGTGATGGTTTAATTCGCCCAACCGCGGAGTTCAACAAAATTGAAGTTATTAATTGCTAGCCAAGGTAAATGTTTTATAGGCGGATGGTGGATGCCTTGGGACCGGGAGGCGACGAAGGACGCGGCATGTCTGCGATAAGCTTGGGGGAGGCGACCAACAGCCATTGATCCCGAGATTTCCGAATGGGGAAACCCCAGCCGTGCAAACACGGTTGATCCCGCGCGCAAGCGCGGGAAGCGAACCTGCGGAAGGGAAACATCTCAGTACGCAGAGGAAAAGAAAAAAAATCCTGAGACGCAAGTCAAAGGAAACATTCCCCCAGTAGCGGCGAGCGAAAAGGGAAGAGCTCAAACCCGTTTGTATTTCTCCGGTGTTCATAAATTATCATTGATAAATTATCATTGATCATTGTGGTTACCGGTGAAGTACAAGCGGGGGTTATAAGATAAGGATGTTCCCGAGCGTAAGCGAGGGACAGAGCGCATCAATATGTAATTTGGTTAGCCCAATTACCCTGGAAAGGGAGGCCATAGCGGGTAACAGCCCCGTAAGCGAAAATCATTACAAGCTTTGAATCTTTATTCTTGAGTACCGCGGGAAACGACAGTCCTGCGGGAAGTCGGCGGGACTATACCGCCAAAGCTAAATACTACCCGGTCACCGATAGTGTACAAGTACCGTGAGGGAAAGGTGAAAAGCAGTCCGGTGAGGACGGTGAAATAGTTCCTGAAACCATCACGCTTACAAAGACTCGGAGCCTTGCGTTACACAGGGAAATTCTAAATTCCAAATCCTTAGGATTTTCGCGTGTAGCGCGGGGTGACGGGGTGCTTTTTGTAGAACGAGCCAACGAGTTTAATTTATCAGCAGTCTAAGCGTCTCTGACGCGGAGGCACAGGGAAACCAAGTCTTAATAGGGCGAAATATATGCTGATAGGTTAAGACCCGAAGCCAAGGCGAGCTTGCCATGGCCAGGTTGAATTGCGCCGAAACGCGCAAGGAGGACCGAACCGGTTGACTGTGCAAAATCTTCGGATGAGCTGTGGTAAGAAGTGAAAAGCTAATCGAGCTTGGTAATAGCTGGTTCTCTCCGAAATAACTTTAGGGTTAGCGTTTTGCGTTAATGATTCCGGGGGTAGAGCACTGACAGAAATATCGCGGGGAAACTCAGATATTTCCATCAAACTCCGAATACCGGAATTATTGCAAAGCAGTAAGACTACGGGCGCTAAGGTCCGTGGTCGTGAGGGGAAAAGCCCAGATCTTCGTCTAAGGTCCTTAAATTAAGCTAAGTGCAAAACAAGGAAGTGAAGTTCCTCTGATAGCTAGGAGGTTAGCTCAGAAGCAGCTACCCTTTAAAAAGTGCGTAACAGCTTACTAGCTAAGGAATTTTGCGCCGTAAATACACGGGGCTCAAGCTTAATACCGAAGACAAGGGTTTCCGATCCTGAGCGCAAGCGAGGGAGCGGGAGCGGTAGGAGAGCGTTCCCAATGCGGCGAAGCCGAACCGTAAGGTTTGGTGGAGCGTTGGGAAGTGAGAATGTTGGCATGAGTAACCGCAATGCGGGTGAGATCCCCGCACACCGAAAACCCAAGGTTTCCGCGGCAATGGTGATCATCCGCGGGTTAGGCGGTCCTAAGGTCAAGCCGAGAGGCGCAGCCGATGGACATTCGGTTAATACTCCGATCCTTCCTTTTTTTGCCGAGAGAGCGACGAAGTTTAGTAATCCGAGCGGGTTATTGGATTCCCGTTGGCGGTTCGATCCCCGATTCCGAGCGCAAGCGAGGAAAAGGGGCCAGGACCGACGAAAAGTCCCGGTTCGCCGGGGCGGATTCGGACCAGCAAACTTCCCGGAAAAACCTCTCAAGGGTTATCAAGAAAAGGGAACCGTACCGTAAACCGACACAGGTGGGTGGGCGTGAAAACGCCAAGGTGAACGGATGAAAGTTCGTGAAGGAACTAGGCAAACAAGTATGCGTAACTTCGGAATATGCATTCCCCGTATAGCGCAAGCTTTTACGGGGCGCAGCGAAAGACTCTCAGGCGGCTGTTTATCAAAAACACAGGTCCCTGCTAAACTCGCAAGAGGAAATATAGGGGCTGAGACCTGACCAGTGCCCGTGTGTCAAAACTGGCGGTGGTATTGTCGCAAGACGGTATCGCTAACCGGTCTAAGCTACGGGTGAACGTCCGCGGTAACTCTGACCGTGTTAAAGTAGCGTAGTCCCTTGTCGCGTAAGTTGCGACCCGCATGAAAGGTATAACGACCTGAGAACTGTCTCCACGAATTATCCGGTGAAAATGTAATGGAAGTGAAGATACTTCCTACCTGCGGCTAGACGGGAAGACCCCGGGAGCTTTACTGCAGGGTGATATTGGGTTTTGGATTTTGATGCGTAGCATAGTGGTGAGGCGTTGAGATCTCGTTTTCGGACGGGGTGGAGCCGACAGTGAAATAGCCATCTTCAATATTCATCATCCTAATCCTAAGGGTGACAGTGTCACTTGGGCAGTTTAAGTGGGGCGCTTGCCTCCTAAAAAGTAACGGAGGCGTTTAAAGGTCAGCTAAGCACGGATGGAAATCGTGCGTGTCGCGTAAAGGCAAAAGCTGGCTTGACTGCAAGGCGGATGTGCCGCGCAGGCGCGAAAGCGGAACTTAGTGAACCGATGCTGGTTATTAGAATCGGCAGAGATTATCAAACAAAAGTTACCCCGGGGATAACAGGCTGGTACGACCCACGAGTCCATATCAACGGTCGTGTTCGGCACCTCGATGTCGGCTCATCATAGCGCGGGGGTGGAGAAGCTCCCAAGCGTCCGGCTGTTCGCCGGTTAAAATGGTACGTGAGCTGGGTTCAGACCGTCGCGAGACAGGTCGGTCCCTATCTACCGCAGGCGTTTGAGTTTTGAGGAGAGTCGTCCCTAGTACGAGAGGACCGGGATGAACTGACCTCTGGTGTACCGGTTGTTCCGCCAGGAGCACCGCCGGGTAGCTAAGTCGGGAACGGATAAGAACTGAAAGCATCTAAGTTCGAAGCCGGCTCCAAGATAAGAACTCTCAGTTTCCTCCAAGAACAGGAGGTTGATAGGCTGCAGGTGTAAGTGCGGCAACGCATTCAGCCGAGCAGTACTAATAAACGATCAAACGCCTTGGTTAGCAATTAATGGCCTCAAATTGTTTTTTAAGATTCTGGAAAATATAACTGACAAAATTGAAACAATACCGCATTGCGCGTATTGTAAGGAAGCTATACTGAGAGTGCTCCACCTGTTCCCATCCCGACCACAGAAGTGAAATCTCTCAAGGCCGATGATAGTCGCAAGGCGAAAGTAGGTAGCTTTCTTACAATGCGCGCAATTTTTGTTTTAAATTTGACAAAAAATATTTTTAATGATTTAATAATGATGGTGATATTATATGGCAGAAACTTCGAGGAGGGATTCCTTTCCAGACCCATGGGAAGCGATTCGCTATTTAAGCAATCACGAAGCTGCAATGTTTATTTTTTGCATGCTTGAAAATAAACGCGGCTGGGTACCTTTTTATGATTTACAGAAAAGCACCAATGTGCCGATTGAAAATATATTGAGAGATATGATAGCTCTCACCCTTGTTGCAAGGCAAAGTGGCGGAGGGAGGGATAAATACTCTTTAACAAATTATGGTGATGCTCTATCGTCAATTTTCAGGGATATGGAAATTCAAATCGTTAAGATGATGAAAGAAGGGGTATCTTCTAAAGATATGGCGCAAATGGCCCAAGAAGGTGGATTGCATAGATTATTGTTGCAACGGAGTTTAAAAGAAAAAAAGCAAGACAATGATGAGGATTAATCCTCATTTTTATTTATAAATGTTTAATTTAATATTTTTTGCCATGGCAAAAAATATTAAATTGTTTTGGGTCGCGAAACTCTTAATTAGACGTCGTTGACGGGTCAAGTTACTTGCGTTATTTTTCAGGATTACCTCGGATTACCTGGTGATTGCCGTTTGCCGTTTATAATTTTTCTCAAAACAAAAACCGCGAATGTTTTTCGCGGTTTTTGTTTTGATTATTGAAAGCCTACCATTCGCCGTCGCCCGCGTCGTCGCGGTCGTCGTCGTCATCGTCGCCCATTTGGGCGTCGTCGTCTTCCAAGTCGTCATCGGCGAGGATGTCGTCGTCGTAATTTTCGGCATCCTGCAGGGCGATGGCGGTTTTGATTGTGTCGTCGATCATTATGAAATTTTAATTGAGAAAGATATTTTTTTGGAAAATATCCCGACCTTTGCCGCGAATTTTTGAATATTTTTTCGCGATAATATCATTGCACATTTCCATATATTATTTATTCAAAGAATTTTGTCAATAGCAAAAAACGCGACTTATCCACAGATGGCGAAAAAGAATGAAAAATCAAGCGCAACAAAAAGGAAAATTTCCGGCAGATTCGCTTTTTTGCGCCGATTTGCTATAAATAAATAAGAATAACGAAGAATGCAAACAATGAAAGCGAATTTTTCCAAAAGATGGAAGGCGGCGCTGGCGATCGCCATCGTTGCCGGCGCGATTCTGGCGTTAAACATTCCGGCGGTAAGCGTGCAATTCAAAAACGCGGCCTATGCGGCGCTGGCGGGAATCCAAAAAAACATTTGGGCGGCGGGCGTGTCCGCGGGCGAAAGCTTGCCGGTTTTCGGTGGCGAAGACATTGCCGAAGAGAATCGCCGCTTACAGGCGCAGGCGTCCGGATTCTGGGTGCAACAGGCCCAGATTGAAGCGCTGAAAAAAGAAAATGAATTCCTGCGCCAGGGATTGAATTTGGAATTGGAAAAAGAATTTGATTTGAAGCTTGCCAATATCGCGGGAAAAATTCCCGCGCGCGATATTTTAATCATTGACAAAGGGGCGCGCGATATGATTGAGGCGGGAATGATGGTGATTGATTCGCAAAAAGCGATCGCGGGGAAAGTGATCAAGACCTATGACGGTTTTTCGGAAATCCAACTGATCACGGACAAAGACTTCTCTTTTGACGTTTCAATCGGGGATAACGGCACCGGCGGGCTTTTCCGCGGTCTTGGCGAGTTGAACGCCGAAGTTGATTTGGTGCCCAAAGACGCCGGTTTGGCGGCGGACCAGCGGGTCTATACCAGCGGACTGGGAGGCATCTTTCCGGCGGGGCTTCTGGTGGGCGCAGTGAAAGAAATCCGCCAAAACGACGTTGAGACTTTCCAGTCGGCGGCGATTGTGCCGGCCTTTGACGCCGCCGCCGCGCGGCAGGTTTTTGTGGCGGTGGGAAAACATCCGATGGAACCGGCGCTGTCGGCGGAAATTAACCATTAGGCCTACTGTGTGAATATTTCCCGCTGCAATTTCCATATTTCGGCGACGCCGAATTCGTCAATCGCTCGCCTCGCCGAAGCCTATGGCGAAGCGCGGGTCGGCATATTCAAACCAATATGCCTCCCTCATTTCTGCGAAACGAGACTGCGAGCAGACATTTATCATTCGGTTCGCACGAAATCTGGAAATTTCGTTGCGGAAATATTTACACAGTAGGTCTATTTGGAAAAATGATTAAGAAAATGATTTTGATCGCCGCGGCGGCGATTGCGCTGTTTTTACTGCAAACGAGCTTTGCGCCTCATTTTGCGTTCTTTGCGGGGAAATGGTTTGAGTGGGCAAATTTTATTACTCTGCCGGCGGTTTTGTTCACGCTTTTTGAGCGGCGCCGGCACAATTTTGGTTGGGTGGCGGCGGTTTTGGGCGGATTTTTGCTGGATATTTATTCGGCAAGGTTTTTCGGTTTTTGGATAATGGTTTTATCGTTCGCGGTGCTGGCGATCAAATTCGGAATCAAAAAATATGTTCGGATTCCTTCCCTTTGGTAAAAAAAGAAAAATAACGCTTTCTTCTCCGGAAGAAATTGAGCCGCAGGAGATATTTTGCGATCACCTGGCGCAGCGGCAAAGCAAGCGCGGCGATCAGGATTGCAAAAAATTTGAGGTGGCGGCGCCCCCGAGGGGGCTGGTTTTGCCGGCGGTGTTTGCCGCGCTGTTTTTTTCGGCCGCGTTCCTGCGGGCGGGCTATCTGCAAATCGCCGAGGGCGATGAGCTTTTGAGGCAGGCGCAGAAAAACCAATATATTTTTCAAAAAGTGCAGTCCGATCGCGGCGTGATTTATGATGCCGGGTTTAATGTTCTGGCAAAAAACCTGTCCGCTTTTGATTTGCAGTGCGACATTCAAAGATTTTTAAACAATCCGGCGGAGCGAAAAAGAATCATTGAAAGCTTGGCGGCGATTTCCGGCGCGGATGCGGCGGCGATTGATCAGGCTGTCGGCGCGCAAAAGACGGCGGTTCTGGAGAATCTTGACCATCGGTCGCTGATCATCCTTGAAGCCCGCATCAATGATTTTCCCGGATGCCAAGTGGTTGCCCGCCCCATCAGGGAATATGTCCGCGGCGCGGGATTGGCGCACCTTTTGGGTTACATGAGCAAAATCAATCAGGATGAATGGAGCGCCAACGCGGAGAATTATTCCATCAATGATTATATTGGCCGTTCCGGTTTGGAAAAATTTTACGAGACGGTTTTGCGCAAAGACCCGGGAAAATTGCGGGTTGAGCGGGATGCCAACGGCAACGTGATCGCGCAGGAAATGACCGCGCTTCCCGAATCGGGCGACAGCATCCGGCTGTGGCTTGATTATGATCTGCAGAAAAAATTGCACGATTCAATGAAAAAGCAGTTGGAAAGCCTGGGCTTGAAAAAAGGCACTGCCATCGCGCTGGATCCCAAAACCGGAGGAGTGCTGGCGATGGTTTCTTTCCCGGATTACGACAACAATGCTTTTTCCCAGCATAACCGCGAAGAAATACAAAAATTGGTTGACGACAAGGAAACCAACGCTCTTTTAAATCGTGCCGTTGCCGGCCGTTATCTTACCGGTTCCACCATTAAGCCGTTTATCGCTTCGGCGGCATTGCAAGAGGGCATCATCGCCGCCGACAAAAATATCAATTGCCAAGGAAGAATATCGGTGCAGAACCAATATGATCCGGAGATCGTTTACCATTACAACGACAATCATATCCACGGGCAAACCAATATGTACAAAGCGATCGCCGAATCCTGTAACGTTTACTTCTATACCATCGGCGGCGGTTATGGAGACCAAAAGGGATTGGGGCCCACGCGCATCAAAAAATATCTGGATTTGTTCGGCTGGGAAGAGCCCACCGGCATTGATTTGCCCGGAGAAATTGCCGGATTTGTCCCCGATGCGGCGTGGAAAAAAGAAAAATTTGCCGGCACGCAGGATCAAAATTGGACCGACGGCAACACCTACTGGCTGTCCATCGGGCAGGAGTTTATCGGCATCACGCCGATTGAAGTCGCTTCGGCTTACGCGGCGATTGCCAACGGCGGCACGCTTTACCGGCCGCAGATGGTAAAAGCGGTGGTGGACAGCGCTAAAAACACGATTGAAGAAAAAAAACCGGAAATAATTCGCGAAAATTTCATTGGGGCGGCCCATTTGGCGGCGGTGCGGGAAGGGATGCGGTTTGCGGTCAACGGCGCGGGCGCCCCTCTTGCGTCCGCGCTCACGCTCAACCAGCTGGGGATTAAAATGGGCGCCAAGACCGGCACGGCGCAATTATACAAAGGGTCTGATGGCAAGGATTTGCTCAACAGCTGGGTCAATGTTTTCGCTCCCTATGACGATCCGCAGATCGTTTTGCTGGTGATGGCCGAAGAAGTGCGGGAAGGCACAGTGGCGGTTTTGCCGGTGGCCAAGGAGGTGCTGGGCTGGTATTTTGAACCCAAGAACGAAGACGGCGTCCGCCTCTCGGAACTGCCGCCCGCCAATGAAAGCGAAACTTCCGGCGAAACTGGCGATATGCTTGATGTTGAAGGCACAACGATCAACGAAAATCCTGCCCTTTCTCCCGCAATTATTCCCGACGAAGAATATTGATCTTGGAAAATAAAACTTTGCCCGCCCAATTTGCGTTTGCATAAAAACCCCAATTCCGGACATTTTTTGCGGTCGCAAAATTTGTCCGGAAAATGTTTTTGGGCTATAATGGTTTCACTTGAGTTTTATTTTTTGTTTATGGCAAAAGAAATCAAAAAATCAAACAAAATACCCGCAAAGACAAAAGGGGGGTTTGATGCGGGCAAAATTACCAAACTGCTAATAACTCTTGATACCAATGTTAAGCAAATAAATGGCAAAGTAAGCCAGTTGGACACAAAATTTACCAAGCTTGATGGCAAAGTAAGCCAGCTGGACACAAAATTTACCAAGCTTGATGGC
>DAOSDI010000028.1:0-11170 GCA_035362275.1 Candidatus Pacearchaeota archaeon
ATCAGTGTTATTAAAGCCGATCTGGGGGCGATTGGCGGCCATATCAAGCCGTCACGGGCGTTGTTGGACGCGGTGGAAAATCACATAAAATCAAAAAGCAAAGGATTGGCCATTGACTGGCGCGTCACTTTTACCGGCGACGATATCGCGATTTTGCTGACGCACAATAAGGGCATTGAGAATGAAAAAATCCATCGTTTGTGCTGGGATGCGTTTATTGCGGGAATGAAAGTCGCCCAAGAGCAGGGGCTTTACGGCGCGGGGCAGGATTTGTTGAAGCTTGAGTTCAACGGCACGGTGAAGGGGCTGGGACCGGCCGTGGCGGAAATGGAATTTGAAGAACGCGCCGCGGAGCCGTTTTTGGTAATTGCCGCCGACAAGACCGATCCGGGGGCGTTCAACCTGCCGCTTTATCTGTCGTTTTGCGACCCGATGTATAATTCCGGTTTGTTGATTTCGCCGAAAATCCGGCAGGGATATATTTTTCGCGTCATTGATATGTCGCCGTCGGATGGCGAAAGATGGATTGAATTGAAATCTCCCGAAGAAATTTATGATTTGGCGGTGCTTCTGCGCGATCAGGAAAGATTTGCGATTTCATCGGTGGTTTCGCGCGCCGCCGGAGAGCCGGCCGTGGCGGCCAGCACCACGCGCTTGCACAATATCGCGGGCAAATACGCGGGCAAAGACGATCCGGTGATGATCGTCAGGACGCAACAGAATTTTCCCGGTTCGGGAGAGGTGTTGGCGCCCTTTTCAATCGGCCACTTTGTTGCCGGTTTTATGCGCGGATCGCACTACGGACCGCTGATGCCGGTCAAACAGAATTCAGAGATTTCTTTTTTTGACGGCCCGCCGATCGTGAGCGCCGCGGCCTACAGCGTCCGCCGCGGCAAACTTACTGAAGCCGCGGATTGTTTTGCCCAGCCCTATTGGGATAATATCCGGGCGCGTATCGCCGGCAAGGCGGAAGAAATCCGGAAGCAGGGGTTCTTCGGTCCGGCGATGCTGGGAATGGGCGAGTTGGAATACACCCAAATGGCACCGACCTTGAAAAATTTGGAAAAAAAGTTTAATATCAAAAAGTGAGCGTTTTTACGCCCGCTTTTTGAAAAATAAAATGAAGACCAACGCCAGGATTTTGATCGGAATTTTAATTGTTTCGATTTTGTCCGTGATTTTGTTTTTGTCGTTTTTCCAAAAAAGCGGCGCGGCGCAAATATCCCTTAACCGCGCGGAATACAGTCCGGGCGGGACGCTGGAAGTGGCGGTGAGAAATGACTTCGGACGGGAGATATGTTTTTCCTCCTGTTATCCTTATCTGGCCGAAATTCGCGATGAAAGCGGGAAATGGAAAGAATACGTTTATCAAGATTGTCCGGAAGCCGCGGTTGCGGCCGATTGCGTGCCGCCGCGCGATTTAAAAAAATTTCGCGTGGTGCTGGAAGATATGCCGGCGGGCGCTCATCGTTTGAAAATTCCCTTTTGCCTTGAATGCGCCAGCGGCGGAAATTTTCAGCCGGAGCAAGCGGTGTATTCCCCAGTTTTTGAAATTAAATGATAATTTGCTAATTTTTCTTTCTGCGAAGAAGACAATAAATCAATATGTTGACAATTGACGCGAAAATCAGAGAATTGAAAGGGCGCAAAACGGAAGAATTGCGCCGTGAAGGAGTGATCCCGGCGGTGCTTTACGGTCCGGGAGTTGAAAATAAAAATTTGGCGGTGGTTCGCAAAGAATTCGCCGGTCTTTTTCGCCAGGCCGGAAAAACCTCCCTGGTGAGTTTGCGCGTTGAGGGCGAGGCGAAAGATTTTATGGTTTTGATCAACGACATGAGTCTTGATCCGGTGAGCGGAAATGTTACGCACATTGATTTTTATCAGCCGAACTTGAAAAAGGAAATTGAGGCGGATGTGCCGCTGATTTTTGTCGGTGAATCGCCGGCGGTAAAGGATTTGGGCGGTACCCTGGTCAAGAATTTTGACGAGATTGCCGTAAAGGCATTGCCCGCCGATTTGCCGCGGGAAATCAAGGTGGATATCTCCGTCCTTAAAACTTTTGATGACGTGATCGCCGTCAAAGACTTGACGGTGGCGGGAAAAGTGGAATTGCTCAAGAATCCGGAAGAGATCGTCGCGTTGGCGGCGGCGGCGCAAAAGATTGAGGAAGAGCTGGAAAAGCCGATTGAAGAGGATGTGGACAGTGTTGCCAAGGTGGTGAAGGAAAAGAAGGAAGAGGTGAGCGAGGAGGAGGCGGCGCCTTCGGGAAAGAAATAATGACGATGCTTGCGCGCGCGGTTGCCAAACCGTGCGCGCTTTTGTTATAATGGGAAGTGTTTTGAACTTGCGAATAAACTCCATGAATCACAAAAAAATTACTATCGCTTTTATTTTGGCGGTATTGCCGTTTTTTATCGGCGGGAATGTTCTGGCGCAAACCAACGGTAATGGTAACGGCGAAACCGGCGAGTGCACCACCAAGGAATCCTGCCAGACGCTTTTGGATAAATACGAAGCGCTTTTGAAGCAATACGATTCCGACATTACCAAAACCGCGGCGGAAAAGAAAACTCTGCAAAACCAGATCGCGGCATTGAAAAAGAAAGCCGATTCGCTGGCAGTGCAGATTAAGCAGAGCAACGCGATGATCGGCGAAATAACGCTCCAAATCGCCGACACCGAGGCTTCCGTGGACACCACTGAAACAAAGATCCAAAAAACCCAAAGACAGCTGGCGGCGATTCTGCGGGCGATTGATCAGGCCGACAAGGTTTCTTTGATTGAAAATTTGATTGCGGGCAATGATTTTTCGGATTTTTTTGACAATTTGGTTTATCTGGAGAATCTGGACCGCAAATCAAACCAGGTTTTGCAGGAGATCAAGGGATTAAAGCAATCTCTGGAAGATCAGAAATTGGGTTTGGAAGGCGAAAAAACCGATCTGGAAAAAACCACGCAGATGAAACTTCTGCAAAAACAAGAACACGAAAAAGCGCAAGCCGAATATAACAGCACCCTGAAAGTGAAAGACGCCGAATTGGCGCAGACCACGCAGGCCAAAAAACTCACGGCGCAGGTGATCCAGCAAATCAAGCAAAGATTGTTTTCTTTGGCCGGCGTTGCCGACACCGACGCGCCGAATTTTGAGCAGGCCTATCAGATTGCCAAAAGCGCGGGGGCGGCGGTGGGCGTGCGCCCGGCATTTTTGTTGGCGATTTTGACGCAGGAATCGTCGCTGGGAAAGAATGTGGGCGGATGCTATATGACCAACGATGCCACCGGCGCGGGAGTGAAAATCAGCACCGGTGCGGCGGTGGGCAAAGTGATGAAGCCCACGCGCGACGTGGGGCCGTTTTTGGAAATTACCGCGGCGCTGGGCAAAGATCCGCACCAAACGCGCGTGTCCTGCCCGATGAGCTTCGGTTATGGCGGCGCGATGGGTCCGGGGCAATTCATTCCGTCCACTTGGAAGCTTTACGCGCCGCGCTTGCAAGCCATTTTGGGACGCCCGGGCAACCCGTGGAACATCAATGATGCCTTTATGGCCACCGCCTTGTATGTTTCCGACTATGGCGCCACCTCGCAGACCTATGACGGCGAATGGCGCGCGGCAATGATCTATTTTGCCGGCACGGTGAACACCAAATACCGCTTCTACGGCGATAATGTGATGAAGATCACCCAAGGCTACGCCGCCGACATCGCGGCCATTGAAGGCCGCTAGGTCGTATTTAAATACGATTCAAACACGATTTCAAAAACAATATGGACCGCAAAAATTCCGAGAAAAACATCCGCAAACTCACTCGCGCCGGCAAAGTGTCGTTGTCGCTTACGATACCGCGCGATTTGGTGGTGGAGCTTGGCTGGCGCGATAACCAGAAAGTTGTCGTCAAAAAACGCGGCCAAGGCCTTGCGGTTGAAGATTGGCAAGGATAAACCTTCATTTTAACTAAAACGCGGCGAATATCTCCGCGTTTTTAACATAAATAAATCATTGATTTTTAAGCAAAAAGAGGGTATTTTGAAACAATGCGCGGTTAAATAACGATTATGGCAAACAGCAATCTCACCAACGCGAAAAAGGCAAAGAATGACGAGTTCTATACGCAATACGGAGATATTCAAAAAGAAATTGAGGCGTATTTGGAATATGATTCTGCTGTATTCCGCGGCAAAGTGGCGTATTGCAACTGCGACGATCCGTATGAAAGCAATTTTTTCCGCTATTTTGTGCTGAATTTCAACAAGCTTGGATTGAAACAACTTATTACCACGAGTTATGTTCCTTCGCCGATTGCCGGAGGGCAATTGCCGTTGTTCAAAATTGAGGGTTTAAAGCCGGACGGCAAGGAGCCGTTTAGGATTGAAATCAACGAAGTGAAAGATTTTGACTCTAACGGGGCAATAAACTTGGCTGACATTGAATGGTTATTGAGACACGATGCTAATGTCGCACAACCGCTTAGCGGCAATGGCGATTTTCGCAGCCCCGAATGTATCGATCTTTTAAAGCGATCTGACATCGTGGTTACCAACCCGCCGTTTTCGCTGTTTCGCGAATATGTCAAACAGCTTTTTGATTATGATAAAAAGTTCGTCATCATCGGCAATATGAACGCGATTACCTACAAAGAAATTTTTCCGCTGATTAAAAATAATAAGTTGTGGCTGGGAAACGGTTTTCATGCCGGCAACGCATATTTTTTCACGCCAAACACGCGTGATTTCGCTTCGGGGGTTTATGATGAAAAAACAGGCTTGGTGAAGTTTCGCAATGTATGTTGGTTCACCAATCTTGACCATGGCCGCCGCCACCAGCCGTTGCCGCTCATGACGATGGGGGAAAATTTGAAGTACAGCAAACACAAAGAAATCAAAGGCAAAAAAGCGTATGACAAGTATGACAATTACGACGCCATAGAAGTCCCGTTCACCGATGCCATCCCCAGCGACTACGACGGCATAATGGGCGTCCCCATCAGCTTTCTGGATAAATACAGCCCCGAGCAGTTTGAGGTTTTAGGAGCCACTCAAAGAGGTTGTCACGATGAAGTACCAGACACAAAGAAATATGATGATTATTGGGAAGTAAAGCAAAATGGAGAAAAAACGGGTTCATCTGGCGGCAAAACAAATGAAAACGCCAATTTGGTTGGGAATGATGGGAAAAAAAATTACTTTATAAATAATAAAGGCCGTATAATTCAATCCGCTTATCAAAGAATTTTTATAAGGCATAAGAAAATCGGGAAATAAATTTATGAAGAAAAATTTTAGAGAAATCGCGAAGAAAGAGTTTGAACAAATATTAAAAAATGATGAGGGAGATTATTCAGATTTTATTTCTGCTGATGCCTTGGGAAGCAGAATGCAAGATAAAGTAGTAGAATTTGCAAATTCAGAAGGAGGTATTGTCTATGTAGGTATTAATGATAGAAAGGAAAAAATTAGATTAGGTGGCTTTGATACCGTTGAAGACGCGGCAAAAGTTATAGATGCCGCTTACAGAGATATTAACCCTCGTATAGAAAATTTAGAGCATGAATTTTTAAATTATAATAATAGGATTATTGCTAAATTGATAGTTCCCTCAAGTAGCAAGATTCATGAGAATGCGAAAGGGCAAATTATCGTGAGAAAAGGGGCGCAAAAAGTTATTTTAAAGGACGATGAAGATATTCAAATTTTAAAATATAAAAAAGGTGTTAGCAGATATGAGGAGGAAATAAAAAATATTGATATTCGATTATTTTTAAGCAGTAAATATTTTTCAGAATTTTTAAAAAAAATTGGTTACTCAGGTAACAAGATAGAATTTCTTAAAAAAAATAATTTCATTTATAATAATAAACCTAGAATATCGGCAATCCTTTGTTTTTTAGATTGCCCACAATCAGTTATTAAATCTGGAGTAAAAATAATTAGATATGAACATCAAAAATATTCCAGAAAATATGCATATAAAAGGGAAAGAGTCAGCGACGAGGATTATACTATAGAGGGACCAGTAGAAACGCTAATTAGAGAAAGCGTTGGAAAAGTTAACGAAATAATACCTGATTATATTAAATATCCCAAAGAAGCTATTTTAGAAGCAATAGCTAACGCTGTTTTGCATCGAGATTACTATTTGCAGAATGAAACTCAAATAAAAATTTATGATAACAGGATAGAAATTGTAAGTCCTGGAGGATTCGCTGGCGGTATTACTGTTAAAAATATATATAAACATGAAAGGTTTGCTAGAAATCAGCAAATATTTAGAACAATTTTTAAAATATCTTCTATTGAAAAAAAGAGAAAAGATAGACTCAATCAAGATCAAGGAGAGGGCGTAAAGACTATTTTAAATTCTATGAGAAAAGCTGGTTTAGCAGATCCTGAATTTGAGGAAAAAGACAATAGCATCATTGTTGTTTTAAAGCATGTCAATATGGAAAGTTATGAAAAAAAGATTTTAAAATATTTGGAAAGAAATGAAACTATTGCTAATAAGCAAGCGCGAGAAATAACGGGAGAGGAAGATAAAGAAAAAATTAAAAATGTTTTTAAAAAATTGATTAATCGAGGCGAAATAGAAATAGCTGGCCATCCTATGTCTAAATCAAAATTTAAATATAAATTAAAAAACAGAAAAATAATCCAAGAAGAAATGGGGCAAGGATCTTTTTGGTGAAATAAAAATTGAAAACCGAGGTTATCGCCAAGGATATTTGCGGAGGGTAAAAATTATGGAGAAAGGGAATAAAAAAATAATAAATGAACCGTTTGTTGAAGATTCCGTTAGGTGCTTTTTAACAAAAGCAGGCTTTTTGGATAATGGAAAGAAAAAAGAATTATGGGAACATGGAGTTGATGTCAAAATGAAACACAAAAATTGCGGATGGTATTTTTTGGTTGAGTGTAAGGGTGAGCCAGGGGCAAGGGGTCCCGTTAAATCTATTGGTGGTTCTATGAGCAGCTCTATAAATTCAGCGATTGGGCAAATTGTTTCAAGGATGCATACAAATAGAAAATCCAGATATGGAGGATATAATTTTGGAATTGCATTTCCGGCTTCCTTTAGGGAGAAAGTGATAAAAAGAGTTCCTTATTATGTTTGCAAGTGTTTGAGGTTGTCCCTTTTCTTTGTCAGTTTCAACGGGAGTGTTGAAAAAATAATATGGCAAGAATTAAGAAAATATCAAAAATAAATGATGGGTTATAAAAACTTGGAACCCCTTGAAAGACTGAAAGTGAAAGGCAAAAAGATTGGCGTTGTCGGAGTCTGCGGACAAATGGCGGGCGAGCTACATCGCATTAAAGACAAGTATTTTGATTTTGGAAGATTTTACACGAGCGGGACCGCGTGAATAGTAAGCAAATGTAGCTCAAATAACCGGCTGATGTCAAGGGGTCGCGGTTAAAAATTGACGAGGCCGCTGTCAAAATTAGCCGTTGAGGATTCTTTGGTAGATTGAAAATAAACCCAAAATATATGAATCGACAAAAATCAAAAAAGATTGCGATTTTTGACGGCAAGCAAATCCGGCGGATTTGGGATGGCGAAAAAGAATTATGGTATTTTGCGGTGTCTGATGTGGTGGCGGTTTTGACAAAAAGCGTTGACCCTGTCGCTTATTGGCGAAAACTGAAAGAGAGGCTTTTGAAAGAAGGCGGGAATGAAACCGTGACAAAATGTCACGGTTTGAAAATGATGGCGCCGGACGGTAAAATGCGCTTGACCGATGCGGCGGATACGGAAACATTGCTGCGCCTTATCCAGTCGATTCCGTCGCCGAATGCCGAGCCGTTCAAGCTTTGGCTGGCGCGCGTGGGCTATGAAAGATTGGAAGAGACCGCCGACCCGGAATTGGCGATCAATCGCGCTTTGAAAACCTATTTACAAAAAGGATACAGCAAAGAATGGATAAATCAGAGATTAAAAACCATTGAAATCCGTAAAGCTTTAACCGATGAATGGGAGGCGCGCGGCGCGAAAGAGGGGCTTGAATTTGCCATTTTGACCGATGAAATCACCAAAGCATGGACGGGATTGACAACAAGAGAGTATAAAAATTTAAAAGATTTAAAAAAGGAAAATCTGCGCGACAATATGACTAATTTGGAACTGGTGTTGAATATGCTGGCCGAAACCGCGACGACTGAAATTTCCAAGAAAAGAGAACCGAAAAATTTTAGGGAAAATAAAAAGGTTGCCAAAGAAGGCGGAAGCGTGGCGGGTAGCGCCAGAAAGGATATTGAAAAAAGAACCGGCCGCAAAGTTATTACCGGAGAGAATGCCGGACATTTCAAAAAAATAAACGACAAAAACCAATAATATGAAAACGATTTTAAAAACCGGCATTACCGTTAAAGATATTTGCGCGGGGTTTGTTTACAACGAGCTGGAAGGCAAGGGATTGTTCGGGTTGTCCGGAAAATTAACCATTCAGCCGGAGTACCAGCGCAACTATATCTATGCTTCCAATGGCGGCAAAAAAGAAGCGGCGGTTATTGAATCAATCCTCAAGGGCTATCCGCTGGGGTTGATTTATTTCAACAAAGTGAGCGATGATAATTTGGAGGTTTTGGACGGACAACAGCGCATCACCAGCGTGGGGCGGTTTGTCAATGACAAATTTGCGATTAAAGATGGAAACGGCATGGAGCAATATTTTAGCGGGATGGCCGCCGACAAGAAAGTAAAAATCCGGGAAACAAAACTTTTGATTTATGAATGTGAAGGCAGGGAAAGCGAGATTAAAGAATGGTTTAAAACAATCAATATTGCCGGGGTGCCGTTAAACGAGCAGGAATTGCTAAACGCGGTTTATTCCGGGCCGTTTGTTACGCTGGGTAAGGCGGAGTTTAGCAACAGCCAAAATGCCAATATCCAGAAATGGAGCGCTTATATAAAAGGCAGTGCGAATCGGCAGGATTTTTGGGCGTGCGCGCTTGATTGGGCGAGCAGGGGGAATGTCGGCGATTATATGAGCCGCCATCGCTTTGACAATAATATTGCCGGACTGAAAACATATTTTAACAGCGTGATTGATTGGATTTCCGGCGTGTTTATTGATGTGGAAAGCGAAATGTGCGGGTTGGAGTGGGGGCGGCTGTATGAGCAATACCATAAACAGGCATATGATCCAAAAAAGGTGTCCGCGAAAGTAAAAAGGCTCTATGGCGATCCGTATGTAAAAAACCGCCGGGGTATTTTTGAGTTTATCCTTGGCGGAGAGAAGGACGCAAAATTGTTGGATGTCCGGGTGTTTGATGAAGCGATTAAAAAAACGACTTACGCGGCGCAGACGGCGATTGCCGAATCCAAGGAAAAATCAAACTGCCCGCTTTGCGCGATTGGCCATGATGCCAACAAAAACAAGATTTGGAAGCTGGCCGAAATGGATGCCGACCATGTGTCCGCGTGGAGCAAGGGAGGCGCAACCACGACCAAAAACTGCCAAATGCTTTGCAAGACCCACAATCGGGCAAAAGGCAATCGGTAACAAAAAAACCGAATCAAATCGAAAAATAAATCGTATTTGAATACGGTTTAAATCGTGTTCGCGGTGCGCTATGCTTCTTGCTTTTCCAGTTCGTCTTGGAGGGTTTGGGAGATTTCAGCCAGGCCGCCGTCCAGAATTTTTTCAATGCCGTGCCAGTTTTTTTTGATGCGGTGGTCGGTGACGCGATCTTGAGGAATGTTATAGGTGCGGATTTTCTCGGATCTATCGGCGTTGCCGATCATTTGGCGCAGGGAAAGGATATTTTGTCACCACCAATTATCCGGTTTAAAGGAAATAGACAATTTGTATAGTAAAGAACGACTTGATGCGATTTTTGATAAAGCAAATAAAATTATCAGAAAAGTGGAAAAGAAACTTGTGAAAATATAAAAATATTGGCCTACGAATTCTTTTTTCGCTACATAGGAGCGGGGTTGAACAGGATTATATCCGCAGGATTTTTTAAAAGCGCCAAAATCAGGAATTTTTAATTGCCGCGCCGAAAAAATCATTACCCCGTGATATTGACATATATATAATTCAATAGTATAATAACAGAGGTGATTTTTATGGGGCATTAAGCCCTCAATTCAGCCACTGGGCTGTTTTTGTTTACATTGATTTTAAGCATCGCGCAAACTTCAGATTTGAATTGTTTGTTACGTTTCATCACCTCAAAAGGAGTCCTGAATTTCAAGCATTTTCTGGGCCGGTGGTTTAGCCGGTCTTCAACAAATTCAATATATTCATCGGTAAATTGGGAAATGTCCGATCTCTTGGGAACATATTGCCGGATCCATTTGTTCATATTTTCCACCGCGCCCTTTTCCCAGGAATGATAGGGCTGGCAGAAAAATACCGGCGCGCCCAATGATTCTGACAACTGCTTGTGCTTTTGAAAAGAAATATCGTTGTCAATCGTCAATGAATTAACATACAGCATGCCGCCGGTCATTTCAAGAATCGCGGCGTTGACGGTGGCGGTATCGCGGCGGAGCAATCTACGAATAATTACATAACGGGTTTTTCTTTCCACCAATACCAGCAACGCGCCGGATCCGTTCTTGCCGGAAACGATGAAATCGCCCTCCCAGTCGCCGAAACGGCGGCGTTTTCCGATTATTTTGGGCCGGTCTTGGATAAAAACGCGGTCTTTCAATCCGGTTACCTTGATGTGATTGCCGCCTTTCCGGCGCTTGTTTTTGTAGCGCAGAAACCTTTCTACCCGGCGACCGTGAACGCTGTAAACATATTTGTAAATGGCGTTGGTGCTGGCGTACTTGATTTGTTTTTCAATGTGCTTGATTCTTCCGGATATTTCTTCGGGCGACCAATCCAGCGCCAGCTTTTCGTGGACATATTCTTCCAGCTGTTTGTCTTCGCGGACTTTCATTCCTTGATATTTGGAATATTTGCGGCGCACATACGCTTTGTGATGCGCCTTTTTGGCATTATAAATGCCGTTGACCGAATTTTCGCGTATTTCATATCCTACCGCGTCGTGCGCTTTGCCAAGCGCCAATGATATTTCCCGCCGAGAATAATTCTTGGCGATCAATATTTCAATCTCACTTCTGTCCGCCTTGGTGATATGGCGGGTATTTTTGCTTTGTTTTTGTTTTTTCATTTTGGGATATTAGCATCCCGAGTGGCTGAATTCAAACTTCAATTTAGGC
>DAOSDI010000029.1:0-11135 GCA_035362275.1 Candidatus Pacearchaeota archaeon
AAACTTCCAAATTTTCCTTGGGATAATCCTGCGCAATGATAGAATCCAAACACTTGCCAATATACTCTTCCTCATTGCGGCACGGAATAATAATTGTTGCAAATTGTGCCATAATTATCGGCTAGAATTCAAAAACCATTCAAAAGTTTTTTTCATACCGGCATCCAAAGATATTTTCGGAATCCATCCAAGATTCCGACGCGCGGCGGAAAAATCAAGGCAACTCCTTTGCAGTTCTCCGGCGCGGGCTGGAATATATTTTTTTTCAAAATTTTTGTCGGTATTTTTTGCCGTCGTTTCAAAAATTTTATTGATATTGGTTTCAACCCCGGTGCCAATATTCCAGAATCCCGAAATTTGAGATTTTGATGCCATAACATTAGCTTCAACCACATCACCGACAAATATAAAATCTCGGGTTTGCTTTCCATCGCCGGTAATTTCTGGCGCAACTCCAGAAATCATATTACCATAAAAAATCGCCACCACTCCCGCTTCTCCTTTTGAGTTTTGGCGCGGGCCATAAACATTGGAATACCGCAAAGTCATATAAGGCATTTTGAAATTTTTGTGATAACAATGAAGGTATTTTTCTACCGCCAGCTTGGCAACGCCGTAGGGAGACAAAGGAAAGGGCGGACACTCCTCAGGTGTGGGGAAAATTTGAACATCGCCGTAAATCGCGCCGCCCGTGGAAGAAAAAACAAACTTCACGTCTGGATCGCCAAATCGTTTATAGTTGATCGAGAAAAAATTTTTGATCATATTCAGCGATCCCAAGATATTGACTTGCGCGTCCCGCGCCGGATCAATCATTGATTCATTCACGCTGATTTGAGCCGCCAAGTGGAATATAATTCGTGGTTTTTCTTTTTCAAAAATTTTCCCGATTTGAGAATCGCAAATATCAGCGTTATAAAACGCCGCCTTCGGGTTGATATTTCTTTCTTGGCCAGTGGAAAGGTTGTCAATCACCGCCACTGATTCGCCCGAAGATATCAAGCGATCAACCAAATGGGAGCCTATAAATCCGGCGCCACCGGTAATCAAATATTTACTCATTTTCTTGAATTAATCGCAATATTTCGCGTGTGTTTTTTCCAATATCGAAATCACTTTCCGTTTTTTGGCATCCCACGCGCGCAATTTTTTGCGCAATCGCCGGATCATCCATAAAATTACGCAGCGCCTGAGCAATCGCGAACGCCGATTTGTCCGGCACAATGATTCCCGCGCCTCCCGCCAATAATTCGGGAATCCCGCCGGTATTGGTGGAAATCACCGGAATTTCATTAGCCATAGCCTCAATTAAAGAAACTGGAATTCCTTCATGTTCGCCCGAATCAGTATTGATGCTGGGCAGGATTACGCAATCGATATCCCTTTGGCGATATAAAGAAATTAATTGCTCATGCGGCAACGCCCCCGGCACTTTTATATAATCCGATAAGTCCCTGTTTTTTATATCATTGATCAGCGCGACGCGCAAATTGCCATCGCCATAAAAATAACATAGAAAATTTCTCCGCTCCAACGACTTCAATCCAGCCAGCGCCTCAATCAAGTAGCGATGCCCTTTTACTTCAATTAAATTGGCAGGAACGGCAATGGTAAAAATTTTATTTTTTAAATTTTTTGCAATTTTTTGTTTTGGTGGAATAATCGCACCCATATAAATCACTTTAATTTTGGCAGCAAATTGATCGCCGACAATTTCAAAAAGTTCTCTTTTGCCATGCTCGGAAATGCAACGGACAAATCGCGCCGATTCAACTTTTAATTTGAGGATATTGTTTTCTTTGATATCCCAACGGTGGAGCGTCATACTCCAGGGAATACCGGAAATAATTGACGCAACATATCCCATTGTCGCCGTGGTGGCCCCCCAATGGCAATGAATATGCCCAATATGATTTTTTCTCGCGTAACCGGCGATAAATGCCGCTTTGGGGAAAACCGCCAAATTTTTTAATAAAATTTTAGGACTGCGGGAATTTTTAACAATTAAAAAGAGTGCGTGCCGCAATTCAGGGCAAAAAATTTTCGCAAAAAACGACGCGATAATTGGAATATCAACAATCGGAAGGTTAAGCCCCCGATTAATTAACTTTTTCGCTTCCCCGTGAAATATTTTTTTAACCGAATTGCGGGGGAATATCAAAAAATCGGCCCCGAGGCGGTCAAAAGCCAGCAATTCCTCAACAATAAACGCCTCTCCTTTTCCCCATGGCGCCTGAGCGGTAATAAAAATTATCCTTGACAATTTTTTAGGCATTATTTGATTTTTTTCATTAAATCAATAAGCTCATCTTGATATTTTTGATCAGTGATTTCATCGGGTATTGTCAATGAATAACAATCACCGCGGGAAAAAATTTCTTCATACATCGATAAGATATCGCTAAAAATCTTTTTCATGGAAAAACCGCTTAGCGCGGAATAAACATACATAATCCGCATTGCCTGGTTCCATTCATGAAACATTATGTTTGCGGCTTTAATGGCCAAATCAGAGGCCGTAATCTTGCCGACAATAATTTCGTCGCCGGGTAGCGCCTTCCTCTCCAAATAAAGGATTTTTTGCGGCACGCCGCGCCGCGCCAAACAATTTGCGCCAAAAATATCTCTTGGCGGAACATTAACAAGCGGCGGCGACAAATATCCGATGGCTTTTTTTGCCAATTGTACCGGTAAAAAATCAAATTTTGCCAAAAATCCCGCAACAGAATCAAGCCGCTTTGCCATTTTCAGCTTTCCGGCGACAAAAGAGCTCTTGATCGGGAGCACTTTTAAATGATAGGGATATACTGAAAAATCAATCGGATAGGCAAACATTTCACGCGAATTTACGATTATCAAATCATCGCCGAAGAGCTTTCCGCCGTGATCAATTATTTTCGCGATTGCCGTGGTCTTTCCGACACCCCCAAACGCCGGGAACAAATAGTTAACGTCGTCAAATGAAACCGCAGCCGCGTGCATAAGCGCGTGATTTTTACGCATAAATGCCAACCCGATCAAAAAATTAACGGGAAGCGCGAAATGTTTGCAATAAACATCGATCGGACGCGAAACAAGATTTGCGCAGAACATTTCCTCGGGAATATCAATGACGCCGCTTTGATAGTAATAATATTTTGAAACCACCAAAGGGCAGGGTAATTTCGGCCTTGATTGATAGTCAAATATCCGCACATCAAAAACCTCGTCCGTAAGGCAAGAAAATATTTCGAATTCGGAAAGCTGGCACAAAACATCCTTCATCAATGACGGATTTTTTAAGTCAATTTTTACTTTCACCAGGTTATGAATATTGAAAATTTTTTCCATTGAAAATCATTTTTCAGGCGCCGCTAAAGTCTCCGATTAAAGAAATCAACATCTCCCTCTCTAATCCGCCCGATATGGCGCATCGAAAACAGGCAAGCGCGCATAATTAAAATAATTTGCCCAATTCTTGCGGCGGAAAAATCGGCAACAGCCTCCGAAAAAGCAAACATTATTTTCCCGATGCGGCTCCACGCAAAAATCATTAAACCCAGTTTATCATATCCGAACAATTTAAAAAACAAATACATCCCATAAACCTCATTCATAAAAATCGGCTCCCTACCCACGGCACGCCCGGCAACGGAAGCTTTATGTTCGAGTTTGGCAAACGGCGTGATATAGAGCCTTCCCGGATATTTTTTGTAAAGTCGATAAGAAAAATCCAAATCTTCCCCTTCCGAATATTTTTTTAGCTTTTCATCATATATAATATCAACCGCCTCTCTTTTCCATGAATGATTGGCTCCCGAAAGCCATTGGCACGGAATTATTTGTTTGAGATTATAAGGATAAGTCGCGCTTACCGAACGAAGAATACGGCAATAATTTTTTTCATAATGATACAAAAAAAATATTTTTTTAAGCCAATTACCCAAAGATGATATTTTGCCGATGCGGTAATATCCTTGGACCCCAACCGCGTCGGGATAAGAATCGTAAGTGGCCGCGATTTGTTTTAGATAATTGCGATCCAAAACGACGTCGTCGTCCAAAAAAAGGACTATCTCGCCACTTGACTTAATGATTCCCAAATTACGCGCCGCGGTAAGGCTGTTTTCTTTTGAATTACCGATATAAATTAGCTTGGCTCCTACCGACTCGGCAGGCGCCTTAAATGAGATTGCCGCTTTTTTCGCTTCGTTCACGGGCGAATTATCAATAATAATAATTTCAGAAGGAACAAATGTTTGTTTAATAATTGAATTCAAACATTCCGCCAAATCAATATTGCGATTATGTGTGGTAATCACGATTGAAAAATCCATACAAAGAATTACTTATTTTATGGCAAATTTCTTTAAAAAATCGCCAAATAACAATCATATCGGTTATCTTTATCACTATCATATTATTAAGTGGATTGCCAGAAATCCTTAAATAGACCGTAAGAGCGAATATAAACGAGCTGATATACGCTATTGTCGATGCCCAGGCGGCGCCTTTAATTCCATAAGCGGGAATCAGGGCAAGAATTAAGGCAACATTTACCGCCAAGGCAACGGCAGATATTTTTGCCACTAATCCGGGGCGGCCTCTGCCCTTTAAATCGCTCTCAATGATTTTGATTCCCGATAGCGATAAAGCTCCGGCTAAAAGTATCTTAAAAGGCGCGACCGCTTCTTCGTATTGATAAGAATATAAAAAATTTATTATCCATCCCCCAAATAAAAAAAGCAAAACAACCATTAAAGAATTAATTACCATCACCGATCGAAAGACGCGCGGAGTTAATTCTTTTAAGTTCTCTTTATCAGCCTCGGCCGCCGTCCGCGGAAAAAGAACTGTTCCAACCGCGTCGGAAAAAAACCATAATTTTTCAGATATCGCTATGGCTACCGACCATAACCCGACTTGGAAAGGATTGGTAAGGAAATTTATAATCAATATGTTAAATCTGCAGCTGGCGAAAGATAATATATTCCCCAGATAAACTCTTGAACCGAAAGCAAAAGCTTTTTTAGCATAATCAAAGTTAAACTCGAGCCTTGTCGTCCCCATTTCTTTGTTTAGCGCAATAAACATAAAAAACAAAACAAATAAATAAATTGCGATTTCACCAATAATCAAATACTCTATTTTTATTGAATTAAGCAAATATATAACCACAATGAAAATAAAAAACAATAATGTCTGCAAAAATGAAAAGAAATTATATTTCCAGATTCTCTGGATAGCAAGCATTGTATAGCCAAGATAACCAAAAAAAATTTGGCAAGGAGCCGCAAAAATCCCTATTATTAAATATTTCAATTCTATGCCGGGGAAAAATAAATTATGGCAAAGAAGCATTAATCCGCCGCCGATAAAACAAATTATCGAAATAAAAAAACCCAAAATAATCGTGCTCCCGTAGATCTCCTTGCGAGAATATTTTGCTTTTCCGATATAGTAAATAGCCGCCTGACCAAGGGAAAATGAGGTAAAATACACCAATAAAGACGGAAATAAAGTGACGATTGAATAAACCCCCTTAATTCCCGGTCCCAGCTGGCGCGCTAAAATTACAGAAACTAAAATTCCCAAAAAAAATATGAGTATTTGGGTAATAAATGTCGAAAATATATTATATGATAATTTACCCGCCATTCTTTTTTTCGCGCCAATACCTGGCTTTAACGTTAAATAAAGTTTCTTGATCGGCCCGCCGTAAAATAATAATTGGAATAATTTCTTTTTTTATTCCATAATAACTGTCCGCGATAATTACATCCGTTGCTTTATCGGGATTAATGGACAATTCAAAGAATGAGACATCATTTTGAAATCCGGGATTTCTCCAAGTAACAGTTATTTTTTTATCGGCGACACCTCTGCGTATATTAAACAGATACTCTTTTTTATACCCGAAATCGTCACCAAGTTCGCCTTGCCATGGCAATAAGTCAACTCCCTTTATCGACTCAATCTTGCCCCGATTCCGGTAAACCCAATCGTAGATATGAAATTTATCGCTCAAGATTCGATCCTGGATGACGATTGACATATCATCTTCTAGGGATATTTTTCTTTCCATCGCCACTCCTTCATATATTGTGCCATTTGCCATTAAAGTTGTGCTGGCATCGCTAAACCCAATGATTTCCGCGGTCCCGAAAGAGGAAAGTTGCGGGCCAAGGTGTTGGTAGTCGGAAGGAATCCCGGGGCTTTTTTGATCAACAATAACGCAATTGTGCGCAATTCGCTGAGAATACCATTCGGCATAATCAGGGCTGTCATAACTGATTGGCATCCCCGCTTCAACGCCCTGTTCCCGACCTTGGGTAAATATTTGCAAGCTTCCCACATCGGAATGATGTCCGTGATTATCATACGTCAAAAAAACTCCGACGCCGTTAAGCGAATCTCCTTTTCTCAGAAAAACATATTTTGATTCTTTAAAATGAACTGACGGAAGAATTATGCCGGGATTGCGGTTATCAATTTCCGGCGCGCCGGCCATAATCGCTTCTATGTAATGCGGGCCGCCCATTTGAGTATAAGTTCCGCGAGATACTTTTCCCCACTTTCCAATTTGATTCTGATAATTATTAATTTGTTGACTGTCGGAAAGAAAAGAGAGATTATTTAACGCCGGGATCAGGTAAGAATCATCTTTATAGCGATTATAAGCTATTTCAAAAAGAGACTGGAACGCTGGCGTCCAACTCCAGTCAGGATGAGAATTTTGAATTTGGGGAATTTTCAAACCATCAATAAAAGTTGAATTTATGATAAAATCCGCTCCCCTTTTTAGCTTGTTTTCCTCATACATGAAAAGGTTGCCATCGCCAATTCTATCATAAATTTCGGCGATATAATACATCGGCAACATAAAAGCAAAGTGATATCCAACCCCCTCCGGCTCGACCCTGCCTTCGGAATTCATTGCCGTATCAAGATGATCCTTAAATCCCATTTTTCCCTCAATAGATTCTTTAACAATATCCCTATTACCTGAAATTATGCCATAGGCTAATCTTGATAAATTTTCCGAAGCCGTATGATTGTCCTTATAATTGGCAGAATCCAATTCTCTTTTGGCGGTTTTATATTGAACAAAAAACATATTTGAAATGAGATCTATCTCCGATTGAGAATACAAGCCACTGTTAAAAGTCCAATCGTAGGCGCACATCATATGATATGCCCAGAGAGAATCTTCCAGAGCCGATACGGTTAATCTTCCCGCAGTTGAAGATATTTTTTCCGGAGCGTAATTGCCACCGTCTTGATTATGCAACGGATATTTATTCTCCGAGAAATTTTTTGCATAACCAAAAATAATTTCTCTTGCCTTTTTTGCATATTGCTCTTGATTTGTAACCGCATACGCAAAAGCCAATACCTTTGCTTTATGGGCAAGAGAATGGTGCTTGCGATTATCAAAATATTGTTTATAAGGAAAATTATTTAATACCACTTGCCCTTTCCCTTTAATTACCGTTTCCCCTTGATATGTCTTATTCTCCGATTCCGAATAATATTCGCCGATATTCTTTTCAATGATTTTTTTACCGCCGGGAAAGATTTTTTCGTTAATTATTCCCCCATCAACCGGAATGGCAATCTCTTCCCGCATGATGGCATCGGCCTCTTCGCGAATAACGACAAATATATCTTTCATCCATTGGTATTGCTCAATGTCAAGACGGAGTTTGGATAATTTATTTTCATCAAACCAAAGTATTGGATGCTCCACCAGATTTCGTTCCTGCGGAATCATTTCGAAAGAGAAAATAATCAAGAGAAATGAAATAATCAAACCCGCAACAAGTTTAAATCGCATATCATTTAATAATTGACTTGTAAATAATTTCAATATCCGCCATTTCTTTGTAATAATTGTTTCTTTCTTTAATAATCTTGCGGTTATTTTTCCCAAAGGCCAGTCGCTGGGTGTCGTTTTCCAAAAGATAAATCAGTTTTTCCGCCAATATGTTTGGATTCTTAACCGGAATCACAAACCCGCCTTCACCATCCTGAATCCAAAAACGAATATCTCCCGTATCGGTATTTATCACCGGCAATTCGCAAGCCATGGCTTCCGCGGTGCTGGCCGCCAAACCGCTTTCCGAAAGCGAAGTGGAGACATAAATATCGGCTGATCGCAAGTATTGGGCCATTTGCGCCTCGGTTACCCGACCGACAAACTCAATAAACTCACTCACGCCTTCGCCACAAGCCAATCGCTCCAAAAAAAATTTTTTGTCGCCATCGCCGATAATTATGAATTTAACTTCGGAAAAATCTTTCACAACCAAAGGTACCGCCCGAACAAGAGTTTCCACATCATGCACCGCGGTGAGAAAACGGGTACTGACAATGATTTTACGCCTTTTTGATTCTTTGAGCGCCGGTTTGAATTTTTCAACATCAACCCCGAAAGCAAATATTTTTATTTTGGAATTTGAAATTCCCATTTTTATCATTTCATCCCGGATATTGGCGCCATCACAAAGGATAAGATCCGCTTTTTTTAAGGCATATTTTGTAAAAAATCCGCTGATAAAATCTTCTTTTGCATGAATCAAAATATCGCTGCCCCAGGGAGTGATCACCAACGGACGAAAACCCGAAAGCGCGGCAAGCCAAGAATTCCCCCCCGCGTCTTGGCCGTGAATTAGATTGGGATTGATTCTTTTTAAAATTTTTTTAATTTCCAACAAAGCAGGAAAAAAATTAATCATCCGCGTTAATGTGCCGCCCCCGGAAAATTTTTTTTTGATAATATGGATATTAGCCCCGCCATAATCGCCCGCCAATATCTCATTGAGCGTAATGATATCAATTTGATGTCCGCGATTGGAAAAATAAACCGCCCAACGACGCAAATGAGGCGCGGCGATATCTCCAAACAAACATATTTTTAATCTTTCATCAGGAAATTTTTCAACCATAACTCAAAATAAAATTATCCTCTTCGGAAGGGATAGCCGCTTAACTGAGATGATAATCCATTGGGCATAATAAGCAAATAAAACAATATCACATCAAGAATGTTGATTATCGGCAACCACAAAAACGCGAACACCAGCGATATCAATAGAATCAAACGATACGGATTGTTCTTTTGGATGATGATGCAATAGCCGGTAAAAATAAAATTGATAACTAAAAGAAACATGCCGAACAATCCGGTATCAACCAAAAATGCCGTAAATCCTTCGGTAGATTCGTTATCGGTCACTCTTTCGGCCATTCCGGGAAATCCCCTTCGCATAAAAAGTTCACGGAGATAAGGACCGATAATATAGCCATGCATACGATAGCCATGTCCAAAAAACAACGTGACAACATCGGAATTGATGCTTAAAATCGCCGCTTCAAGATGGATTTTTCGATCAATATCTTTGTTTGAATCATCCCACAAAACCAACCCCCGCGATGTTGCAACAAGATCTGCGCCAAAATCATCCGCCAAGCGCGTCGTCTTGCTTTTATCCGAAATGGCAATTACCAACAATAATCCGATTGCCGCAAAGAACAACGCGGACATGATTTTTTTAATTCCAATTTGAGGCAAGCAAACCAACAAACTAATTGCAATAAACAAGATAGCGGCGCGCGAATCATAATAAATTCCGGCAAACAGCCCCAATATCAATACCAGCCAGCCCGCCAATTGATAATAAAAATGCTTGCCTCTGTCGCAAATCAATATCATCGCGGCCGGGACACCGGCAATCAACGGAAATAAAGCATAAGCAGGTGTTGACCATTCGCCGGGCTGAATTGAAAAACGGTTTAAGCCGCGAAACGATTCGGTAAAAATTCCATATCCCAAATAATACACCAAATACAAAGACGTGCCCGCCGCCAATGACAGGGCAAGATTTTTGGCGCCCACATTAAAAAACATTTTCTTTGCCGCCAAAAACCCGATAAAGCCGATCATAACAAAAAAAACAATCCAGCGGATTTTTCCCAGACTTGATAATATTATTACTCCTCGAAAAGCCTCCAAAGACAAATATAAAATAAAAACATAAAATATTGCTTGGTGCCAAACCGATGAAAATCTATCCTTGCCGGAATGCAGACCGGCTTTGCCGGCTATAAATAACAATAATCCCGCAACGATCACGCCAAAAACATAAATCTCGTCAAAAATCGTCAATCCCGAAGCCATCAATCCGGAACCCATAAAAGAACCGAAAAACAAAATTGGCCAAAATAATTTTGGCCGAATAATCACCGCAAAAAACAAAATTACAGCAAACGACAAATAACAAACCAATGCCCAATCAATCATCGCAATAATTTTTTAATAAATTGCTTTTTGCCATTCGTCGCCCCGGTCGTGCATTTCGTTAACAACATCCAAAATTTCACCGCCGGTTTCCCTTATAGAAGCTAAATGACGGCGAAAAATAAAACCGGTGCCGATAACGACATATTTCATATATGAATTTTACTTATATAGCTTAAGAAGATCGTCGGAAATATCTTTGTTCCCGAATAATAATTTTTTGTTGATCTCATCGGCTTGCCTCAATAAGGAAAGATCTGCTCCAACTTCATCACCGAATTTAATCAGCGCTTTTGTGTCTTTGGGAAGGCAGGCACCGCTATAACCTCTGTATCCGTCGAACAGCACGTCAAAGTGAGAAAAGGCAAATCGCGGATTGACTGCGGCGATTTTTTTTACCGTTTCGTAATCTATGCCGGCTTTCTGGCAAAGATCAAAGATTTGGTTGGCAAAAGTCACCTTTAAAGCTAAAAAAGTGTTTGAAAAATATTTTGCCATTTCCGCTTCTTTAGATTTCACAATGAATGCGTGCGGAGATTTCGGTAAAATGTCAATAATTTCTTGTGCGTATCGCTTGCTCTTGTCGGTATAGCCGACCACCTGTTCGTCGGGATTTTTCATATCATCAATTGCATGCGCTTGGCGCAGAAATTCGGGATTGAACAATATGGCATGCTGAGGGTACTTTGCTTGCATTTTTTCGGTTGTCCCCGGAGTGACGGTTGATTTTATAACAACTATTTTTTGCCCCTTGATTACCGATAAAGCATCGCGAACTGCAGAAGTATCGCAACCCCTCCCGGCAACATAAGGGGTGCTGACACAAATAAAAATAATATCTGCTTCATTAACCCCT
>DAOSDI010000030.1:0-10766 GCA_035362275.1 Candidatus Pacearchaeota archaeon
TACGATCTTGACCAGCGCGACATTGATGAATATTTGATTTCATTTTTTGATTGACAAACTGTCGGCGGCGCAAAAACAAAAACGGCGGCACATCGGCCTCCGTTTTTGTTTTTGCGATTCCTAACTGCCCAACGACAGATCAACGCCTTCGCGGTTGCCCTCGCCATTGACGATCTTGCAATCTTTGATCGCGTCCTTGAATTCGTCCCAAGCGGCTCTTACCGTTTTTTTATGATTTTCCCGGCATGCTTTTTGGTCTTGGGTGAATTTGTTCCAGGCATCGTTTGCGGCCTTGTTGCGTTCGCGGCTTTCGGCGATACTCCAGGCGGATTCAAGCGCGGTTTTTCTGGCGGATAGTGTTGTTGCCGCACAATCGCTAAACGCGCCGTATGCCGACACGATCGCACTTTCCCGCGCCGACACCGCGGCGCGCGCGCAGTCCAGTTGGGCTTGATCGGCGACAACCGACGCGGATCCCTGCCCAATTTTGGCTTTTAATTCCGCGATCATCGCCGCCAGCCGCTCGTATTGCTTTTGCAATGCTTCCAATCGTGACGGATTGCCGTTGCCGGCGGCGGCGCTTGAAGTGGCATTGCCGTATTGGTTTGCCGAAGGCGCCATCGCCCAAACCGCGGTGGACAAAATGAAACACAAAGCGACCGAAACGGCCGTCAAAACATATTTGATTTTCATTTTGGTTCTTTTTTTATGAATGGTTACCGACCTTTTGTTTTTTCTATTACCATTATAATAAACCGTATTAAAAAATCTATGTTTATTCATCCGCCAGAATACTCCGGGGATTTGCCCTGGCGTAGTTTATTCTGGTGATTTTTTGTTGGTTAAGTCATCGGAACTGGACAAAAATAAAAAATTAGTCTATTCTGACGGCAAGAAGGCAATTTTTTTAAAAAATCGTCGGTTGTCTTATTGTTTAAAAGCAAAACAAAAAAATGGAAGGAACTATCAAAACTCTCACGGAAAGAGGATTCGGCTTCATTTCCCGCGAGGGAGAGGAAAAGGATCTGTTTTTCCACTCCAAGGAATTGAAAGGCGTTGCTTACGATGAGTTGAAAGTGGGCGACAAGGTTTCGTTTGAGATTGTCAACGGCGACAAAGGCCCGTCGGCGGTCAACGTTACTCGCGCGTAATCAAGCGCAATAAAAACGCGCCGGTTTATCCGGCGCGTTTTGACGTTTTGGCTTGCCATTTGGCGATAATAGTGTAGGGTTAGGGTATGGAATCAGTAATCAAGCAGAACACGGTCAAAATTGTTGAAACGAAAATAATCACTCAAGAGCAATTCTTGGCCGAGCACAATAAGTTGTCGCCGAGCAATTTGCGGGCGAGCGGCGGTTTGTTGTTGCGCTTTCGCCAAGAAAAATCGTCTCTTTTCAAAGAGGACGGCTGGTCGTTGGAAAAATTGCGCCGGCCGTTTATCATTTGGCTCACCGCGCAATCTTTTTATAAAAAATCAAAGGATGAAGTGACGGTCAACAATCAAAAATATGAAAAATTCTCATAATCCCAGCAAGAACAAGAATAAAATCGCTCACCGCCGCCTGGTTAAAAAACACCGCTCCAAAAAATACCGTCCGGCCGCAAAGCGCCAGTGATCGCTAAGCTAAAAAATTTTCTGCCTACAGAGATCGCTTTTAGGGCGGTTTTTTGTTATAATCAAGCCATCTCAACAACAAAAAATTATTATGGAAATAAAAGAATTGTTAAACACCGCCCGCCAGATTTGGGGCGATGAAAAATTGCCTTTGGCGAGAATTATTGTTTGCATGGGAAAAGTTTTTGGCGACATTTGCCGCTGGGAGCGGAATGATGCCAAAGACAAAAATTGCCACAATCCGGAAGAGTTGAAAAAGGAGATGGGAAACATTATTTTTTCCACGATCCGCTGGTGCGACGATTTGGGTTATGACCCCGAAGAGTGCGTTGCGCTTGCCATTGCTTGCCAAAAAGATTTTGTTAAAGGATTATGAAAAAGGTTTATATTTATCCGGGAACTTTTTGTCCGCCGCATTACGGGCATGTGGCGTTGGCGAATGCCGCCGCCAAGGCGTTTGGCGAGGTATCGGTGGTCTGCTCGGTCAATCCCGTCAAGCGGGAAAAAAATATTTTCACGCCCGGGGAATGCAAAGAAATGTGGCAAACCTATAAATTAGGCAAAGGCGTCAAAGTCACCGTTTTGGACGAGTTTTTGAAAAAGAGAAACAAAAAAGATATGACGGTGATGATTCGCGGCATTCGCGACAACAACGACATTATCTATGAAAACGCGGTGATGATCTATAACCGCGACAATTTCGGCGTTAATCATTATCATTACATCATCGGTGATAAAGGGTTTGAAAAATTTTCTTCCACCGCGGTGCGCGCGGCGGCCAAATCCGGCGACATTGCCAAATTAAACGAATTGGTCAATTCCCGTGTCGCCGTCTTGACCCTTGCCAAATACCGCCGGGAAAATTAAAATTATCGTATAATAACCTAAAAAATATGGAAACAACAAAACGGGAGACGGCCAAGGATTTCTTTTTGCATTTGCTGTCGGCGGCGACGCTTTATATGGGCGTGATCGGTTTTATCGCGTTGTGGTGGCAATATATCAACTTTTTGTTTCCCGATAAGTTAAATCCCATGGGGATGTATGCCGGCCGCTACGAAACATTGCTCTGGGCGACATCAATGCTGGCGGTGTCGTATCCGGTTTATGTGCTGGTTTCCTGGATCATTGGCCGGGGATTCAAAATCGATCCGGCCGGCCGCGAAGTGAAAATCCGCAAGTGGCTGTGGTATATCACTCTGTTTGTCGCGGCGATGACCATGATTATTGATTCGGTGACGATTGTGTTTAATTTTTTAAAGGGCGATCTGACAGTCCAGTTTTTTCTCAAATTGCTGGTGATTTTGGTTGCGGCCGCGGGAGTTTTCGGTTATTACCTGTGGGACTTGAAAAAACGCGAAATCGCCTCGGCGTTGCCCAAAAAATTGGCGTGGATTGTCGGCGCAATCGTTTTTGCCAGCATCGCCTATGGTTTTGTCTTGGCGGGATCGCCGGCAAAACAGCGTGATGTCCGTTTTGACGAGCGCCGGGTGAACGATTTGCAGAACTTGCAGTATGCGGTGGTCAATTTTTGGCAATCGCGCGGGCAGTTGCCGCAATCTTTATCCGAACTTGATGCTTTGGGATATTCAATGCCGGCGGATCCGGCAACGCAAAAAAGCTACGATTATGCCGTGACGGGCGAGCTGTCATTTGAGTTGTGCGCGGATTTTGCCGCGGAATTCAAGCCCGGATCGGATTATTATGCGTATTATTATGGCTACGGGCGGGAAGGAGTTGCCACATCTCCCAAAGGATGGGAGCACGGCGCGCAGAGAGCTTGTTTTGAAAGCGCGATTGACAAAGTTTTCTTTGAGAGCCAAATGAATTTCAAGCCCGGGGTGATTTCCGCGCCGATTCGTGATTGACCGCGGTTAATAACACACGCTATTGACAATTTTGCCGTTTTGTGATTGAATGGAAGCATAATTGAAATTCTCGTTAGTTTTTGTTCAGGCGTTATTATCAATCCTGTCCTCAGTGAGAACCGGCAGTATCGCGGCTCTTGAAAAACTGGCGAAATGAAATATTGGCCGGTTTTTCGTTTGGCAAGCGCCCTGAAAAACATAACGGGCCAAAAAGGAAGAAAAGTATGCAGACAAAAGAAAGAAATGGCGGTTTTGGCGGTTATTTTATGAAGTCAAGATCGTTTTCGGTCGGCGATCGCCGGCCGCGTTATCGCGCTCCCAAAAATTTCGGCGCGAAGAAAAGAGGTTTTGGCGGTATCAAAATTGATCCGGCAAAATTCGTGAATAAGGCCGTTATGGTTGACGGCAACGGAGGCGAACGGACAGAAAGCGCCAAATTTGCCGATTTTTCAATTGATCAAATTCTCAAGCGAAGAATTGCGGCCGTCGGCTATCAAAATGCCACGCCGATCCAAGAATTGGCGATTCCGCCGGTCTTGAGCGGTGCGGATGTGGTGGGGGTTGCCGATACCGGCACGGGCAAAACCGCGGCGTTCTTGGTGCCGCTGATCAACAAGGTTTTATCAAATCGGCGAATGAGGATTCTGATCGTGGCGCCCACGCGCGAACTGGCGGCGCAAACCGATGAAGAATTTAAAAAATTGGCGCAAGGAATGAAAATGTTCTCGGCGTGTTGCGTGGGCGGGGCAAGCGTTGGCCGCCAGCTGGCGCAATTGCGTTATTTCAACAATTTCATTATCGGCACTCCGGGGCGGTTGAAAGATTTTATTGACCGCAAAAGGATCAATTTGGCGGAATTTTCCGCGATCGTTTTGGACGAAGCCGACCGGATGATGGATATGGGATTCATCGCCGATATGCGGTTTCTGATGGCGGGTATGCCCAAGGAACGGCAAACCTTGTTTTTCTCGGCGACGCTGTCGCCGGAAATCAAACGCTTGATCGGCGAATTTTTGCGCGAACCGGTTTTTATTTCCATCAAGACCCGCGACACTTCAAAAAATGTGGAGCAGGATGTGGTGAAAGTCGCCGGGCGCAACAAGGTTGACCTTTTGCGCGAAATGCTTGTTCGGGAAGAATTCAAAAAGGTTCTGATTTTCGGCCGCACGAAATTCGGCGTGGAAAAGCTTTGCAAGACTTTGGAAAAATCCGGCATTAAGGCCGAATCCATCCATGGCGACAAGAAATATTCGCGGCGCGTCAAGGCGTTGGAAACTTTCAAATCCGATCGCGTTCAAGTTTTGGTGGCCACCGATGTCGCCGCGCGCGGATTGGATATCGCCCATGTGACGCATGTGATCAATTATGATCTGCCGCAAACTTGGGAGGACTATGTCCACCGCATCGGCAGAACCGGCCGGGGCGCCAATTTTGGCAAGGCGCTTACCTTCATTGATTAAATGCCAAAAAAATCGCCTTTCGGGCGATTTTTTGTTAGAATAACGGCATAGTAAAAAAACTCGCAAAACTATGGAAAATTTGGAGAATCAAAAAATTGAAACGCTGGATTATTACGTGCGGCAAACTTTGGAAAATTTACCCAAGTGGGAATATCCTAAATTTGAAATCAAAAAAAGCTCCCGCAATGTTTTTGTGGGCAGCGGCGATGCCGACAATACCGGCCGGATATTGGCGCAGAATTTTGGCGGTTGCGGGTTTTCGGTCGTCGATTACAAATTATTTTTTGAAAATAATCCGGAAAAAGATTTGGATGTTTACATTGTTAACGCATCGGGCGCGAAAGACGGCGTTAAAATGGCGCAATGGCTCACCGAAAACAACTGGCGGCCCAAGTTGATTACTTCCAACCCCGAACCGCCCGCGGGCAAGTTTTTGAAACCCGAAGATATTTTCGTGTTTCCCGCGATTATGGAACCGCCGACTTACAATGTAAGCACATACGCGGCAATGCTTTACGGTATTTTAAGAGAAGATGTAAGCGGCCTAAAAGAAAAGATTGAAAGCCTCAAGGTTCCCGATTTGCGCAAATACAAATTCATTTTCTTTCTTGCCGACGATAAATACGAAATTATCGGCAGAATGGCCAAGCGGAAAATTGCCGAAACGCTGGACGGCATCGGCGCGGACGCGGGCGGATATTCTAACGCGGCGCATGGTATGTTGCTGCAGCCAAATCCCGACCGCCTGGTGTTTTGCCTTAACTGCAAATATGATGGCGCGAGCGATACTTACGAATTAAACGGGGATTCTTATCTGGGATTGTTGCTTTGCATGCATTACATTATCGGCAAAAATCAGACTGACCGGAATTCCGAAACAATTTTGCGCAATTATTTTGAAAACGCCAAAAAACAAGGTTGGGAATTCAACAAAGTTTGGTAAGAGAGTCGCTGTGAAAAGGTGCGTATGGCTAAAAAAGTTTTGATAATTTTGGTTTTTGCGGCAGTGATTTTTATTGCCGGCATTATTGTTTCTTTCCCGCGGAAAAATGGAAGCGCGGTTGAGATTAACGCGCCGCGAGCTTGTCTGAATGGCTTTTGTTATGAGATTGAGATTGCCAAAACGCCCGCTGATCGCGCGCGGGGATTGATGTTTCGGGAAAGCCTGGGCGAAAACGAGGGGATGCTGTTTGTTTTTGACCGGGAAGAAAAACATTCTTTCTGGATGAAGAACACCTTAATGTCATTGGATATTGTCTGGATGGACGCTGTCGGCGAAATCGTTGGAATTTCGGAAAACACGGCGCCGTGCGCCGTCGATCCCTGTCCGAGCTATGTTCCCGGGGGGATGGCAAAATACGTGCTGGAGATTGTTGCCGGCCAAGTGCAAAAAATCGGCGCGCGGATTGGCGATCGTGCCATCATTGAGTTTTGATTTTTAATTTTCCAGAATGATTTTGGCGTCAAGAGCGACGATGCCGGTTTGATCGACTGCCAGCGGATTGATGTCAATTTCTTTGATTTGGGGAAAATCCAGCGGCAAGCGGGAAAAACGCGCCATCACGCCGGCAAGCTCTCCAATGTCCGCGCCTTTGATGTTGCGGTAGCCCTTGAGCAGTTTGAAAATTTTGGTTTTGGCCATCAATTCTTTTGCGCCGGCGGCGTCCAGCGGCGGCAGGCCGATGGCGGTATCGTCAAAAATTTCCACGGCGGTGCCGCCCGCGCCGAAAACGATCACGGGGCCGAAGAGAGGATCCTTTTTAACACCGGCGATCAATTCATATTTCTTGTTAATCATTTTTTCCACGGTGATTTCCCGAAAATCTCTCGCTTGCAAATGTTTTTTGGCGTTCTTTTTGATTTCCTCAAACGCTTTTTTGACTTCGGCGGCGGTACCGAGATTCAAACACACGCCGCCAAGTTCGGTTTTGTGCGTCAGGCCGGATTGCAGTTTCAACGCCACGGGGAAGCCGATTTTTTTGGCGATGGCCGAAGCTTGTCCGGCGGTCCTTGCCGCTCGCGCCGGATTGACGGGCAAACCATAGGCTTGCAGGATTTTTCGCGCCGGCCCGCCGTCAATGATATTCTGTTTTGTCGCCGCGGCGGCGGCAAAGATTTCCGCCGCGGCATTTTTGGCGGAATCAAAGTCAAAATGGACTTGGGAAAAAGTTTTTTTCGCCCGGTTCAAATCTTTTTGCCATTTTGCCAACCCCAAAAAACAGGCGATGGCTTTTTCGGGCGTGCGATAGGTAGGAATGCCGGCGCGCCGGAAAACTTCCACGCCTTCGGCCACCCGGGCCGCGCCCATAAAAGAAATGAAGACCGGTTTGGCGGCAATGCCGCCGATGCCGGCGATCTCTTCGGCGATTTTTTTGCTTTGAGTGACGGCTTGCGGCGAGATGATTGCCATAATGCCGTCAACATTTTTGTCTTCCAAACAGGCGCTCACGGCGGCGCGGTAGTGTTCCGGCGCGCCGTCGCCCAAAACATCAATTGGATTGGCGCGGCTGGCCGCCGGCGGCAGTGCGCCGGCCAGCGTTTTGATCGTTTTGGGCGCCAATTTTGACAGTTCGCCGCCGTTTTGCGCCAGAAAATCCGTGGAAATGACGCCCGATCCGCCGGCGTTGGTGACAATTGCCAAACGGCGGCCTTGCGGTTTTTTGCAATGGTTGAGCGTGCGGGCATAATTGTAAAATTCGCTGATGGTGGCGGCGCGAATCACTCCGGCGCGTTCAAAGACTGCCGAAAAGACTTTGTCGTTGCCGGCAATCGCGCCGGTGTGCGACGCCGCCGCTACTGCACCCGCGGAATTGGTGCCGGCCTTCAGGCAAACTATCGGCTTGGTTTGGCAGAATTCCCGCGCCGCGGCGATGAAGCGCGGGCCGTCGTTTAAAGATTCCATATAGAGCAGAATACTGCCGACATTTTTGTCGCGGGAAAAGTATTCAATCATTTCGGCAAAATCAATGTCGGCGGCCGAACCAATGGACACAAAATGCGAAAAACCGATATTGTCGCGCAAAGACCAATCCAAAAGAGTGCCGCAAAGCGCACCGCTTTGGGAAATAAAAGCGATGCTTCCCGGCAGGGGCGATTGCGGCGCGAAACTGGCGTTCAGTTCCGCGCGGGGATTGGCAAATCCCAGACAATTGGGTCCCAAAATCCGCATTCCCGAAGTCCGGGCGAGTTTTTGTATCGCAGAAAAATCCTTTTTTCCCTGTTTGCCGGATTCTTTGAATCCCGACGACACGATCACCGCGCCGCCCGCGCCGGCGCGGGCGCAATCGTCCAAAATCGGCAAGACCGCGGGTGCCGGTGCGGCAATCACCGCCAAATCAACTTTTTCGCCGATATCGCCGACGGAAGGGAACGCTTTCCGGCCTTGCACGGCGGCGTTTTTGTTGTTGACCGGGAACACTTTTCCGGCAAACGCGCTGTTTTTAATGTTTGAAAAAATTGCGCCGCCCACCGAATGGAGGCGGTCGCTGGCGCCAATGACGGCGACGGTTTTGGGATGGAAAAATTTATCCAATGATTCGTTTTGCATAATAAGATTTTTATCGTTTATCCGGCGATACGATTAATACCCTCATTTTACAATATTGCGCCCCATAAACCAAAAAAGCGCCGGGCGCTTTTGAAATTTTAAAAAAAGTGGCGATGCAAAAAAGATAGTGGAGGGTAGCAAGCAACAACCAAATAGGAGGGAGGAACCGTTGTTGCTTTCCTGCATCGCCATGCGAGGCATCGGAAGAAGGGTATTTCCGAGCCTCAATTAAAAGCTATACCTTTGGCTTGAAATGTCAGAGCATTCAGGCCTTAAAATATTTTGCTCAGGTTTCACCGCGCCAAGTTGGGGATTGCGGGAAAATCAAAGGGTGATATAATTAAAACATCCGGCGCACGTTGGCGCCGGAAAAATACTTTGTTTCTCTATGGGAGGAGAAAAACCGCCGGAAAATAAAGTTTGCCGTTCGCGATCAGTTTCAATTAAAATATCGCCATAAGGATTGCCGGCTTTTTGATTGCCGGTTTTGTTTTTCATCGGTCTTGTATTAAATTGGAAGGCGTTAATGCTGGAAGTCGCCCTTGAAGACGCGATTGCCAAACTCGGCGGCGCCGGTTGTTCCCGATTTACCTACGGCGAGTATATTTATGCCCCGGAAAAATTCAACGATCAAAAAAGCCATACTGTCAGAATAAGCAAAAATCAAGGCGCCAAAGGCGCCAACGGAGTGCGTGTCTTCATCTACGGCAATTAGCGAATTTGGCGCGGGGGGAAGCGGTAACAATTAAAATCCGAACAAATTTTGCGACCGCAAAATTTGTCAGGATTTGCCAAACTCCAAATTTTAATTTTTAATCTGGTTTAATTTAATCAATGGGATATGAAGCGATGCTTACCGTTGTTTGTATTCTTGCCGGTCGCGTTTTCTTTATTCGCCTATTCTTGGGCGCAGGAGTTGCCCGAGATTATCATTGAAGACGCGGATGCGACCACCACGATTGATCTGGCAACCCCGCCCGCGGATTTCTTTGCTGTTGATAATCCACCGTTTCTTTTGCCCGATGAGGTGGTGGTTTGCCATGCCGATGCGAGGGAAGTGATTGATCTGGCAACTCCGCCGGAAGATTTTTTTGACGCGTCGGAAACTGATTTGCGCTTGTCCGACGAAGTGGTGATTTGCCGCGCCGATGAACGATTGACGATTGATCTGGTTGCTCCTCCCGAAGAATTCTTTGATCCCGCGCCGGAGGTAAAAATTTTATCCCGCACGCCGGTGCTTTTTGTGCCGGGATTATTGGGAACGGAGATTAAAAGGGGAGATGAATTATTGTGGGTAGATCCGCTTGCTTTAACAGCGTCTATCAGTGATGAATTTCTTGACGAGATACAATTCAATAGTAATTTATTTGCAGTCAATCAAGAGCTATCTTTAGCGGGAGTAATAAAAAAGAAAAATATTCCACTTTATTGGGACTATGACTATACCCAAGGTCTGATGTATGAGTTTGCTGCGCAGGGATATGATGTCAACGAGGGGAGTGAGAATCAGACTTTCTACACCTTCCCTTACGATTGGCGCTATGGCGTCAGCGGAGTTTATCCCAAACCGAAGGGAACCGGCCAAATGGATGTCACTAACAGTGTTTTGTTGGGACGAAAAATTGAAGAGCTGGCAAAAATTTCTCCCACGGGCAAGGTGGACGTGATTGCCCACAGTTTGGGCGGATTGATTGCCAAAAAGTATGTTCTGGAAAACGGCAATCCCCGAATCGGCAAGCTGGTGTTTCTGGGCGTGCCGAATTTGGGCGCGCCGCTGGCGGGAAGAGGGCTGATCGCCGGCACGGATTTCGGCGTATTCGGATTGAATCCTCAGGAATTAAAAAAAATCTCTCAAAATATGCCGGCCGCCTATGATTTGCTTCCCGCCAAGAATTATTTTTCCGCCAAAGGAAGCTGGGTGAGAATTCTCAAAGAAACCGATCGTTGGGGAGTCAACGAAACTCAAAATCTTGACTGGACGCAAACCCGAATCTATCTTGCCGGCGCGGGCGCCAACAATACCGCCCTGACCAATGCCGCCAATCTCCATTCCGACGAATTTGACGCCGACGCCATCTATGAAATTATGGCAAACAAGAGCATTGACAGTTACAATATCGCCGGTTGCCGTTCGGCGACTTTTTCCACCTTGCTGGATATGCAGAACAAAACCGGCATTCATCAATACTACGATTATTTTGAATTCGCCAACGGCGACGATACCGTGCCGTTTGAATCGGCCAACCGCAAACTGGCAAAAGACGAAAACACTTTCT
>DAOSDI010000031.1:0-10700 GCA_035362275.1 Candidatus Pacearchaeota archaeon
TTGGTATTAAACTTGAGCAGTTTTAACCCGGAATAGGTTTTCAGATTGAATTTTCGGTTTTTGTATTCCACGATTCTGGTTTTGTTGTTGGCATATACCGCCGCAACGAACGAGCCGTCTTTTAACCTGGCTTGCTGGAGCAGAAATTTCAAGGTATTGCTTTGGGGAAGATTGGCGGGAATCGGAGGCAATGATTGCAATCCGCTCAGAATTGCCGGAATCTTGGGGGTATATCCATAGAACCAGGCAAAGCCGATCCGGTTTGAGGACAGATTGACGGTGGTGTCGTTGTAGGAAATGCTTTTTAACTGGGCGCGCAATGATTGTTTGCGGTTTTTTTCATTGAAAACAAGCTTGGTGGTATTCCCCGCCTGATCGGTGGCGGCAACGATAGCGTTTTGGTCGGTGATCACGATATTGTCCGGGTCAGTGATATCATCCGTGGCGGTAAATACCAAATCCTTCTTGGTTTGATCAAAGCTGAATGTTAATTCCGGCGGGGTGTTGTCGATAATTACATCTACAATCTGGACTACTTCCTTGCCGGTAATCTGGCTTTTGGCGGTGATACTGATTTCTTCCTGGTTTAATACCGGAATTTCAACAAAGATGCCGCCGGCTTCGTCGGGAGTTCTGGTTTCAAAAGTCATTCCCATATAGTTAATGTCTACCTTTTCGGGTTCCGCGGTTCCGTCGTTGGGAATAAAACCGGTCAGATAAATACCATAACTGGAATTGGCGGTAGGATTGCCCGGATAATTGACGAGGAATTGTTTGGTGAGACCCACTCCATTGGCGGCCTGGCCTTCAATCATAATAGTATGAACTCCGGGGCCGATGTCATCGGGCAAAGTGATATTTGTATCAATAACACCATCGGCATCGGCGATAACCGTTCCCAAATTCTTTGGCGTTGACAGAATTACCGCTTGAATAGTGGAGTGGGAAGCAAATCCGCCAAAAGCAAGGTGCATTGCACTTCCGGGGACCGCATTTATCGGTATTTTAGTGACTGGTTTATTATTTACTGCTTCCCTGAATACCGGCGTATCGGGAGGAGGACAATTGCCGGCCCAATCACTCATATAGACGGCTTTAACATTGCAGGCAATTAGCTCTTGGCCATTGGTATTGGGATGAAGCAAACCCATTGAACGGTCAAAGCGGATTGATTGAGCTTCGTCGGGAGAAGAATCAGCCAGATTGGATTGGATTTTTTCTTTTTGTGTTCTATCCCCCAAGTAACTTACCAATTCATCAAACGCATTATTCATCTTAACCAAACCCACAGCAGCGCACCCCCCATCAATCGGCGGCAAGAAGTACGATTTGAACTGATCATAGCTCTTGAAAAGATCGGCAATCATTGCTCCCGATTGGACATCGCCTTGGTTATCTTTGTTTAACAAGCGATTGGCTTCGGCATTCAAGCGGTCTTCTTTAATGCCGTTGGCAAGCGTATCTTCCGGCTTTGACGGACAAAGAGAGTTATGCCCGAAGATCATCTCGGCATTGATTAATTTCATTCTGGTATTGCCGGCGGCACGCACTGTTTCCGCCGCCGCGGTAATTTTTCCATTAATCTCTTTAATTATTTTGCGAAGATGATCCAAATCTTTCTTGCGGATGCCGCCGCATAATCCGGCGGATCCCAAAGTTTCAGGGTCGGGAATAATGTTGGGATAACTTAATTGCATTATCTTTGCCTGGCTAAATGTTTCCAACAGTTTGTTTTGCGCCCAGACTTCTTTGTCGTAAAGTTGTTTGATTGCTTCTTTGCTTTTTGATTTGTTGATGTTTTCGCAAGTGGCAAAGTTATCGGCAATATATTTAACTCCTTCGTATTGTTTTTCATTTTGATCCAATATTTTGTTTATCAAGCTGGACGTGACGCAATCTTCCACAAGTTCCGCAAACCCGGCGTCATTGCCGCCCATGCCGACGGTGACCAGGTCCACATCGGCGGGAGTCAGGCCGGCGGTGCTCAATTTATCCAGCGCTTGTTGAAGTTGGGAATTAGACGCAATCTGGTCAGAATTCATCTCCCCGACAATTGGAGGTTGGTCCCCAGTTTCAATTTTGGCACCACTGCAAGTCAAGTCAATCAAAACAATATCATCATCGCTCAATTCGGGATGAAATTTATTTTTATTGATCTTGGCATAGTTTTGCAGGGCGCGGTGGCAACCATTACCTTCTCCAGCTAATCTTTCATCTACTAATTCTTTGACATAGGTGTTCTGTTGCGGCACCGCTGTTCCATTATAAATCCGGGAATAGTTATTGCCATTCTCATACGCTTTAGTTAAATAATCATTGGTATCGGCGATGGAATTCCCCGCGCCTTCGCCGGATTGGTAGGAATCACCCAGCGCGACATAGACGAATTTGTCGGTAAAGTTCGGCGCGGAATCAAAGAATTCTTCGGGCGGGGCGACCAAATCAATCGTCAATCGTTTGTCCGCGCGGCAAATCGCCACTTCGTCGGACAGGCGCAAGTCGGCTTCCGACGCGTCAAAAAATTCTTCCGGCGGAGTTGCCAGATCAATCACCTCCCTTGCATCGGCATGGCAAATTGCCGCCTCATCAGGCAAAAGAAACGGCGGATTATCAATGGTAAAGAAATCCGCGGGCGGGGTTGCCAGATCAATCGTAGTCGTTGCGTCCGCATCATTGATCACAATCTCGGGCAACTCCTGCGCCCAAGAATAAGCAAACAAAGATAACGAAACCGGCAAGAATACAAACAACGGTAAGTATCGCTTCATATTCCATTGATTAGATTAAACTAAATTGGCAAATCCTGACAAATTTTGCGGTCGCAAAATTTGTTCGGATTTTAATTATTGCCGCCCCCCCCGCGCCAAATTCGCTAATTGCCGTAGATGAAGACAAACACTCCGTTCGCGCCTTTGTCGCCCTGGTTTTTGCTCATTCTCACAATGTGGCTTTTTTGATCGTTGAATATCTCCGGGGCGTAAACATAGTCGCCGTAGGTAAACCGGGAACATCCGGCGCCGCCGATTGGGTCGCCGCCTTCAATGAATAAATCAATCGCCGACCCCCAGTAGTAGCCACTGCAAGAGGTTCCGACCCCTTCCACGCTCCACGAGAAGCGGCTCAATGTTCCTTTCATCATTGCGGAGAATTCGTTGTGATTGACCGGATTTCCTTCGCTGTCCTGATCGTTGGCCGGGCTGGATTCTTTCACCAATGTCATTTTGGACGATGCCGGCGCGGAGAAATCATGGTATTTGATTTCTCCGGCGGGCGCGGCGCCGAGCTTGGCAATCGCGTCTTCAAGCGCAATTTCCAGCAAAGTATTTTTCAATTCCGCGCCGGGGCGCCAATTCACGATTTTAGCGGCGGGATCGTCTTTCAAGAGATAGGCCGCCAGCCAGCCGTCAACGCCCAGATAGAAGTGAATGTCGGTTTTGTTGTACTGATAATTATAGGGGTCATAGGGCTGATCATCAACAAGGTATCCTTTGACGCCGATCATATAAGTATCGCCGGACGGTTCGGTGGAATCAAAAAAATCATCCAAAGCGGTGTCAAAGCTTGTTTGGCTGACGCCGGTTAATTTCACATAGGCGGCAATCCCCGCCTGATCTTGCGGAAAGGCCGCTTGCGCGGGAAGTGCGAATAATATACTTAAAAATACCGCGGCGCAGACTGCCGCGAACAAACGCGCAAAAACATTTTCCGTTTGCATATTTTTTTGTTATTTTTAATTATTTTGAATTCGTGTCCGCAAGAGCGTCGCGAAGAGCTTTTTTGAGATCTTCAATTTGCGGTTCTTTTTTTGAGCGATTCTTTTCGGAATCGTTTTTTTGACCGGCAAAACGCACCGGATCGGTCCGCGCCAAATCCGCCAGCGACACGCGGGCAGGCATTGTCGGACGCGGCATCGCAAAAGAGGAGGGCGGAAGAGCGTTTTTGAAGCGGTCGGCGGCGCCGTTTGGCGCCGGCGAACGGCGATCGGCGCCGTTGGCACGGCCGTCATTGCGCTTTTCTTCACCTTGGAGTTTTTTCAGGCAAGGCTTGCAATAAACTTTGCGCCCGGGCTCGGGCTCAAAAATAACTTTGGTTTTCTTGCCGCACATTGAACAGGTAATCTCGTGCATTTTAGGCTGGTCGGAATCGCGGCGTCCCGGCTCAGGCATCGGCGGAACCTTGGCCGCGGCCTCGCTCATCTCGCCGCTCCACTTGGCAATCTTTTCTTCAATGACCTCGCGGCGCACGCCATAGCGTTCGCGCGACACGCGGACAATCTTTTCCTTTTCCGACGGCTCAGCCATCTCCAGCGGCGGCAAAGTTACCGCCGAAAATGGAGCGCTGGTGATGCCGTCAATCATCAGTTTGAGATAAATGTGGTATTTTCCCAGATTGACGAAGTCTTCAATGGTGACTTCGGGCGTAAATTCCGGCTCCAAAAATTCCGCGTCCTCGGCGCCCACGCGAAAAACGATGATCGTCCCCACATTGCCGAAAACCGCGTCTTTCACCCGCGAACTTTTCCCCACCCCCGTCATTTCTTCCAACTGCCCCAGATATTGATTTGCCAAAATCAGCGACAAGCGGTATTTTCTGGCCTCGGAAAGAATGTTGACAAACGAATCCGTGGCAAAATTTTGGAACTCGTCCACATAGCAATAAAAATCCGTTCTTTGTTCTTCGGAAATATTCTGGCGCGACATCGCCGCCAATTGCAGTTTGGTGATCACCATCGCCCCGAAAAGCCGCGATGCATCCTCGCCCACCATTCCCTTGGAAATGTTGACGATCAAAATTTTCTTTTCGTCCATTATCTGGCGCATATCAATGCTGGATTTCACCTGCCCGATGATGTTTCTCATCAGCGGATTGGCGATAAACTGGCCGATTTTGTTTTGGATCGCCGCGGTGGATTCCTGTTCGTATTTTTGGTTGTATTTGGCATATTCGTTCACCCAAAACGCTTTGATGATCGGGTCGGTGACTTTTTCCACTACCCGGGCGCGGTATTCCGGATCGGAAAACATCCGGTTGATACCCAGCAGGGTGGAATTTGGATATTCCAACAGCGCCAAAAGCGTGTTGTTCAAAATATATTCCATCCGGGCGGACCACACGTCGGGCCAAATCTTTTTAAACACCGCCATCAGCCCCGCGGCGATCAGGTTGCGATGTTCGGGATTGGTGATCTCCATCACGTTGAACGCCGTCGGGTAAACCACATCGCCGGGATTGAAATAGATGACGTCGTTGACCCGCCATGAAGGCACGTAATCCAAAAGCTTTTCCGCGGCTTCGCCGTGCGGATCAATAAATGCGACGCCGTTTCCCGCGTGAATGTCCTGAATTGCCATATTTTCCAGCAAGCTGGACTTGCCCATACCGGTTTTCCCCACCAGATACATATGGCGGCGGCGGTCGTCGTTCTTGATGCCGAATTTGGTGCGCTGGTGCCGCCAATTGACTTCCCCGATATAAATGATTTTTTCTTTTTCTCCCATAAATAAATGATGATTAAACGGGCAGATTGGACGGCGCCACGGTTTCGCGCGATTCCGTGCGAGTGATGCCCGGAGAGGGCGCCACCGCCTGCGACGGGAAATGGTAGAGCGACGCCAATTCTTCAACGTTCAAAACGAGGGCCGCGCCTTCATCGCCTTCCCCGGCGCCCCACGGACTGTAATAATTCAAGCGATCGCGATAGGTGCGCAAAAGACGCCGCTTTTTAACAAACGCGCGCCGCGGCGCCAGATCATTGACAAACGGCAATGGCGAAAGTTTGACCTTGGTCAGGGTTTTTCCCCAAACCTCCAAAGAATTCGATTCCGCGCTGGTGAAGTTATTGAAATAATTAAGCATCAGGCGCCAGTTTGAAGGAACCCGGGCATCATTTTGCGCCACGTAAACGTTGCGGATATAGCAGGAGAACAGCGGCTTGGACGCCTTTTTTTCCACCGCCTCCACCAACTCCCGTTCACCCGCGGTAAGGCGAAGCTCGGCCGGAAACATCTCCGGCGCCTTCGGCTCTTCGGCCTTGGGCCCCTCAATGATGAATTCAAGCAATTCCTGCCACAGCGGCCGGCTCTTCCCGGCGGCTTCATCAATCCTTTTGGACAACACATCCCTCTCGTGATGAGATTTTTTGATGAATGCGTTGGCCTTGTCGGTGCCGAAATAAATGGGACTGGCGCTGATCTGGATCCAAATTTGCTCGCCCGGCTTCAATTTTCCCAAACTCTCCATCAATGACGATATCGGATCCACGATCTCTTCGTCTTCGGCATTGGGTTCCACATAGCGCTCGTAGGTCGGCAAGGGATACTGCGGCTTCTTCGCCTCTTTGTAGTCCCAGCCGAAAAGATCCCAATCCCGGTTGGGAATGTCAAACGGCACCGCCCGCGAATAATCCGCCGCCGCTTCAATTTCGGCTTCGGGAAATTGCGAATAAATGGCCGCTTCAATCGCTTCGCGGTATTCGGCAAAACAGCGCACATAAAAATGGATCTTGCCGTCAATGCCGGCGATCTCAAACTTCAAGCTGGTTTGCGGTTCGCCGGTAATGTATTTTTCCCACCAGTCGGGGCCGTTGTAGATCGCGCCGTGCAGGGCCACCATCACCGCCTCCATCGCCTTGATCGGCTTGGGCAGTTCTTTGGGAATTTTTATTTCCAGCAGGAGCGGCTTCCAGATCGTGCCAAACCACAATTCCGTGCGCCACCACATCCAGTAATAATCAAATTTTTTGACCAGCACAAAAAACAGCGGCAACCACCACCAATAAAGGACGATCCTCCACGCAAGATTGATTGTTTGGCCGATTTCGTTAACCACAGGCTATTAAGCAAAAACAAAGCGCTTCGCGCTTTTATTATATATTGAGATAAGCGAAATTGAAAGGAATTACGCTTCCTGAACATTGGCCCGCGGCGAACCGAACTCGCCGCCGGCGGCGCGCCAATAACGCCCCTCGCCGTCCCGGGAAAAATATTTTTTGTTGCTCAAATTCATCAACACCGTGTTTTCCTTGATCTGGCGCTGTTTCATCACGCGGTCAAGAATTTCGCGGCGCGTGAGCGGGCGGTTTTCCTCCCCGAAAATCTTCAATATCACGTCTTTGACATCGCCGGCGACATATCCCCAATCTTTCAGGGCGTATTTGCCGCGGCCGATCAAAACGAAGCGCCGGTCGCGGATCAGTTCGTTGTGCACCGTTTGCACCAGACTGCCTTCAATTTGCCGCGCCACCTCGGTAAAATGCAACGGATTGCCGGTCTTTTTAAAAAGCAGGTATATTTTATCTTTGATGCCCTTGGGATTGACTTCCGGCCATTCGCGCAAACCATATAACCCGTCTTTGTTTTTTTGCACCCGCAGAGATATTCCCAAATAAGATTCGGCGATTGATTTTTTTAACCCGAAAGACGCCGCCAATTCGCGGATTGTCGCCAGAGATTTCTTCTCTTCCAGAAACCGCGCCGCCGACAACGTAAAATTCTTGGCGGCTTGAGCCGACGAATCGTCAACCGCCCAAAAACTCTTGAAGGAATCGTTTTCGGCAAAACGGATGAATTCTCCGCCCAGAACCAGCAAAAAATTCGCATGCGGCCGGAACTCGCCGCCGCCCAATTCTTCCAACAGCGCCGCTTCTTCGCGCACCCCGCCGGCATTCTTCAAATGCCGTCCGAAAACTTGCGGAATCTCTTTATAGCCGGCGATCTTTTTTTTCATTTTTGTCATCGCGGCTTTTTCCACTTGCCGCACCCGTTCGCGGCAAATGCCGTAGCTCTTGCCGATCGCCTCCAGAGTTTCCCGCTGAAAGCCAAGCTCGCCGGTGGTGGCGTATTTTCCGGCTTTAAGCCCAAAACGGCGCTCGATGACTTCGCGTTGTTTGGGGGCGAGCGCCTCCACTAATTCGCTACAAATTTTTTTGTAATTAACGTTTGCCATGGGCCGCTGTCAATCCACAGGTCAAAATCAATTTAACCGATTTTAATATATTACGTGATGTTTCAATTTTTGTCAAACATTTTGCCGGCGCGCCTTGATCTGGCGCCAAAGAACCAGCATTTGCGCGGATAAAAAGACCGAAGAATAGGTTCCCACGGCCACTCCCAAAATCAGCGCCAGCGAAAAATATTTCAAGCTTTCCCCTCCCAAAAAATAAATGGCGAACACCGGCAGAAGCGTGGCCAGCGAAGTGTTTATCTGGCGGGTCAGAGTTTGGTTGATCGCGCGGTTGGCGTTCTCGGAAAAATCCGCCCGCCGGTCGCGCAGTAAATTTTCGCGCACGCGGTCATAGACCACGATCACGTTGTTGATCGCGTATCCCACCACGATTAACAGCGCGGTGATCACCGGAATGGTAATTTGCACGCCCCAAAAAGCTCCCAGCGCGGCGAAAATTCCCAAGGGAATGAGAACATCGTGGCACAGGATCAAAAACGACGCCGCACCGAACTGCCACGCACCGATCTGTCCGGGAACATTGCGAAACGCCACCGCGATATACAAAAGCATCGCCAACAAAGAAACCAGCACCAACAGCGACATTTTGCCGGTGAGTTCTCTGCCCACCATCGGCCCGATTGATTCAAAGCTTTTTTCTTCAAATTCCCCGGTCTCTTTTAACGCCGCCAGCAGGGATTCGCGCCGCTGGGCGGACAAATTCTCGGTGCGGATCGCCGCTCCCCTTTCTTCCACGGCATAAACCGACGCGTCGGCCAAACCCAAAGATTCAACCTTTTCGCGAATCGCCCCGGTCTCCGGCCGCGTGTCGTGATATTCAATGATCGTCAGACTGCCGCCGGTGAATTCAATCCCCGGACGCAATCCCCAAACCAGAATCGCACCGGCCGCGGCGGCGATTGCCGCCAAAGTGAAAACAAAGAATATGTTTTTGTGTTTGATAAAAGAAATCATAATAAATTGAAAATGTAAATGTCAAAATGAAAAGTTTTGGTATTGAATTTTTGCTTTGCAAAAATTCTTCTTAAACGGAACTCCTAAATCTTTAATTTTGATTTTTTAATTTTAAATTTTAGAAGAGGGGTTTCCACAGCCAAACCGCTTTTCCCAACCGGGTGCCCGAAAAAATCCTCAAGAACGTTCTGGTCACCACGATCGCCGAATACATTGACAAAAGTATGCCCCAGATCAGAGTGGCGGCAAATCCCTTCACGAAGCTTGTCCCCAGAAAGAACAGGATCAGCGCCACCGCGATCGTGGTGAAGTTGCCGTCGCGAATCGCCGGCCAGGCGCGGACGAAACCTTCCTCAATCGCCGCGGCCAAACCCTTTCCGCCGGCCAACTCTTCTTTCATCCGCGAAAAAATCAGAATGTTGGCGTCAATGGCCATTCCCAAAGAAAGAATAAAGCCGCCGATGCCCGCCAAGCTCATCGTCACCCCCATCAGTTTGAACGCCGCCAGCAAAATCACGCCATAGAGCGCCAGCGCCAGCGATGCCAACAATCCCGGCAAACGATAATAGAAAATCATAAACACCGCAATCGCCAAAAAGCCGATCAGTCCCGCGGCCACGGTCTTGTCCAGCGACACCGCGCCCAGCGTGGGGCCGATCTTTTGCTGGCTGATGGGCTCTCCCAGCGGCACGGGCAAGGCGCCTTCGTTGAATCGTTTCACCAAAGTTTTGGCTTCTTGCGTGCCGGCAATGCCCGTGATCACCGCTTTACCCCCCGAAATTTTCTCGTTCACATTGGGCGCGTATAAATCGCCGTTATCAATTTGGCCGTCGCCATTGGTATCAATAATGGCGAATCCGTCCAGATAGATTGCCAGCGACTTGCCCACGTTGCGCTCGGTAACCTGTTCAAAAATCTTGGCTCCCTCTTGGTCAAACTCCAGTTCCACGACGGGCCGGTTAGTGTTTGGGTCAAAGTCAAACCGCGCGCTCTTGAGATATTTACCGGTAAGCTCGGTGGGCATAAAATACGGATTCTTGAGATTTCCCTGCTCGTCAAAAAGGGTTTCAAGATCCGATATTTGCGCTATTTCTTCGGAAGTTTTACCCTCCATTTCCTTGATTTTGTCCAGAATTTTTTGCGTTTCTTCTTCCGGCCGCAGTTCGGAAAATTCCAGCCAGGGAGTGGCGCCGATCCAGTCAATCGCCTGCTGGACGCTTTCAATGCCGGGAAGCTCCACCGCCAGGCGGTTTTCGCCGATAATCTGAATTTGCGGCTCGGCCACGCCGTAGCTGTTGATGCGCCGCTCAATCAGGTCCTTCACCCCTTCCATCACTTCCGTCCGGTCATCTTCCGCGATTTGATTCAAGTCCGCCTGATATTCAAGGCGCACTCCGCCCTTGACGTCCAATCCCAAGTTAAAGGGCTTTTCCGCCATCGGCGGAATGGTAAACGGCAGTTTGGCATTCACCGCGGTAATTCCCCGATTGACGGCGCCGGGAAAACAAAAAGCCGCCGACACCGCCGACACCGCTAAAATAAACAACAACGCCCACCCTTGATTTTTCTTCATATGCGTTTTGCGTTTCGTGGAGGCAAAACCGAATTTTTGCCTCCCGATGAAATCAATTTAGTTGCCATCAACCTCCTTTTGATACCACAAATCGGCCAAAAAGTAAAGCCGGCCGCGGGTAACCGCTCACTGGGGATGGCGTATTTTTGTATTTTAAGGGTCTATCCCCCGTGTAATCGCGGGGGTTAGACCCTGGCAAAGAATTGCAAGC
>DAOSDI010000032.1:0-10115 GCA_035362275.1 Candidatus Pacearchaeota archaeon
GTTCTCAGCCAAGGAACACCGGTTCGACTCCGGTTGGGGCCGCCTTCGCCAGCAATCCCGCCCCCGCGGGATTTTGTGTTAAAATAGGGTATAATGAACTGAAATCGGGAGCAAACCCGAACCCCACAATTGAAACGTTAATAAAAATTGCCAACGCTCTTGGCATCGGGGTAGACGATTTAATAAAGTAAACGGAGATTGATTTAGCCTAATTAAATTAAAACTATGGAATTGGATAATTTTCAGACAAGTTTATTGGAGCATACGGAAGAATTTCGCAAAGTCTTAGCTACTCCTTCGGGAGATTGGTCTGTCAAAGGATTTATAGACGTTGCGAAAAATATCTATACGATTTCCGTTGATACAAAAGTAGTTTCAAAAATTATAGAATTGATGATGTTTCCGGTTTTGCAAAAATTCGCAAAAGAAAATGATTTTCAAATGCAATTTTGCACCGAGCAAAACCATTATCCCGATGTCACTTTTATAACGAAAGATAAACAAAAGATAGCTCTTGATCTTAAAAGCACATATAGAAAAGAAAATGGTGATGTTTCCGGTTTCACTTTGGGAGCTTTCACCGGATATTTCAGATTCCGCGACTCAAGCAAAAACATAACGTTTCCGTATAAGAGTTACAGCAAACATTATATCCTGGGCGTGATTTATACCCAGCAGAAAGAAGCTATCGATGAAAATAGATTTTACACGATAGACGATTTGGAGGAAATTCTTTCCGTTGTTAGGGATTTTGATTTTATCGTGCAAGAAAAATACAGGATTGCTAAAGATCGTCCAGGAAGCGGCAATACTAAAAATATTGGTTCGTGCGTAAAATTGGCTGAGTTGAAGGAAGGATCGGGGCCGTTTTCTAAATTGGGGGTCAAGATTTTTGATGATTTTTGGATGAATTATATGACGATAGAAATGGCCAAAAGTGCCAAATTACGGAAGCCGCCTTATACCAACTTAAAAGAATACCTGAAATATCGGAACATCAAGAACGTATAAATTATGGCGCAGATAAAACAACAGCAAACGCAACTTTTCAATGGATTGCCAACTAGCAAGGCTGGTGTTTTGCCGTCAACACGTTATCAAGGAAGCAAATACAAAATAATTAAATGGATTGACTATTATACAAAGGATTTAAAATTCGATTCTGTATTAGACGCTTTCGGAGGCACGGGTTGTGTCGGCTATATGTTCAAAAAAAATGGCAAGCAAGTTTTTTATAACGACTCACTGAAATTTAACTATTATGTTGGGTTGGCGTTGATCGAAAATTCGACAACAACGCTGGAAGAAAATGATATTAACGCAATTCTCAAAAAAAATTCAGAAATAGAATATCCTACCTTTATCTATGATAAATTTCATGATATTTATTTTACCGATGAAGAAAATAAATGGCTGGACATCGTTATAAACAATATCAGCCGGATAAGCGACCGATACAAAGAGGCTTTGGCTTATTACGCGTTATTTCAATCTTGCATAATAAAAAGACCCTATAATCTTTTCCATAGAAAAAATTTATATATTAGAACGGCAGAAGTTAAACGAAGCTTTGGTAATAAGAAAACTTGGGATACTCCTTTTGAAGATCATTTTAGAAAATTTGTTGCGGAAGGAAATAATGCGGTTTTTAATAACGGAAAGATGAATAAAGCTCTATATTCGGATGTTTTCAATTTAAATGCTGGCGCGGATTTAATCTATATTGATACGCCTTATATTTCCGAAAAAGGCATTGGCGTTAATTATTTTGATTTTTACCATTTTCTTGAAGGTATAGTTTTCTATGATAAATGGCCGGAGCTGATTGACGAGAGATCAAAACACAAAAAGATCAAGAATGGAAAAAATGAATGGTGCAATAAAGGAGAGATACACGCGGCTTTTGAAAAATTATTTAATAAATTTAAAGATTCTATCTTGGTTGTTTCTTATCGCGATGACGGAACGCCAACAATTCAAGAATTAGTAGATATGCTAAAAAAGTATAAAAAGAATATCGAAGTGAAAAAACTGGATTATAAATACGTTTTAAGTAATGGTAGCTCAAAAGAGGTTTTGATTATCGCAAAATAAATCAAATGAGCAAAAATAGTTTGTTATTCGAGTCGGTCAAAAGTAAATTCGATACATTGGCTAACGCCGATAATACGTTGGATCAAAAAGCTGGCACCTTAATGGGATTTGAGATAGCTTTAATAACGGGTTACCTGACTTTAGCTTTTAATGGGTTACAAGGCGTTAAACTAATTGAAGGGATTTCGGGAATTGTTATATTGATCATTTCAACAATATTGCTTTTAATAATAATTTGGCCGCGAGATTATTCGTCAATTATTGTTGATCTCTCCAGTAATGAAAGCTATTTAAGTAAGAAAGAACAAAACTTGCTACTTCAGCTTATAAGCGATACTCAAAATGCCTGTAAAAACAATAAGAAGAATTTAGATTATAAGGCAAAATTATTTAAAATCTCAATCACTTTGCTATTAGTGTCGTCAACTTTGCTCTCGTTGTCAAAATTAGAACAATTTTATATCTAACAACTCAATTAAAGAAACTATGAAACAGATTCAAGCTAAAAAGCCGCCAATTAAATTGCCACCGCCAAATCCCACGGAAACGTTTACAAAAGGAAATTAAATTCTAAACCGCCGCCTCCTTCTCGACATTAACGAACCTTTGATTTTCCTTCAAAAAAGGCCAAACGAAAGCCCCGCCGAAGGCGGGGCGCGACTGAAAACCGAGATGGTTACGATTTGGCGGGCAAGGCTGGTAAAAAGTGCGAACTTTCTCCAATCGCTCCCGCTTTCACCTCGCCATAGCCCGGCTTGATTGATAGTTTGTGGTTGATGGAAAAAGTTGATAGAAAAATCCGAATGCCGGAAGCGATTGCCGTAGTATTATAATCTTCCAATCCTGCGAGCACGGGATTTTGTTTTTGCCTGTCGTCTGCATCCTTAAAATCCTATTTCAATCGGGGGTTTGTGTTTTGGCAAGGGTGTGCGATAATGCCAGTATAATAATTTAATTAAAACTATGTTCAAAGACTCTCAACAGGAGTTTGACAAGTGCAAGACTTGCAAAATGCCGCTGGAAAATCCGCAGGATGCCTGCCCGTGCAATCCGATCTATTGCTTTCGTTGCTGTCAATGCCCCGAAGATTGCGTTTGCGGCTGTAAAAAACGGATGAGGCGAGGCGACCAAAACGTCGAGTTTTGATTTTTGCGCGCGGCTCGGTGCGAATTCTAAAGGAACGTTTTACCCGAAAGGCGGAATAAATATGAATGTGAAAAAAACAATCATTGCGGTTTTGGTTATTTTGGCCGCCGGCGCGGCGGGATGGGCGGCCTATAAAAATTTGCCGCGGGCGGGCGGCGGCGAGACTCCAAGCGGCAACGGAATCGCGGGCGGCGATGTTGCCGATTTGCGGACGCGGCAGATTTCGCTTTATTATTACAATCCCGAAAACGACAAGGACGGATCGGGGAACGTGATGTGTTCGGCGGCGGGACTGGTTGCGGTTTTGCGCCAAATTCCAATTACGCAAACGCCGATACGGGACGCGGTAAATCTGCTGATGGAAGGGAAGCTGTCGGACGGGGAAGTTGCGGCGGGGATTACCACCGAATTTCCGCTGGCGGGCGTTGAATTGATGGGCGCGAATTTAAAAGAGGGGATTTTGACTTTGGAATTTGCCGATTCGCAAAACAAAACCGGCGGCGGCGCGTGCCGCACCGGAATTCTGCGGGGGCAGATTGAAGCGACCGTCAAGCAGTTTGACGGCGTCAACGAAGTGCGCTTCATTCCCGAGGAATTGTTCCAGCCATAGATGTAACCACTCACTGAGGGTAGCGTATTTTTGCATTTTAAGGGTCTATCCCCCGTGTAATCGCGGGGGTTAGACCCTGGCAAAGAAGACCCTGGTAAAGTTGTAAGCACAAAATTAAAAGGGTCTAACCCTCGCAGTAACGAGGGATAGACCCTTTTAATTTTAAACCCAGTGAGTGGTTACCCATAGATTTCTTGACGGCGCGGCGTTTTTGGAGGACAATGGAACTATAATATTACCAAATTTTTTATGATTGAGACCATTTTTTATTTTTTCGGGGCCCTGTTTTTTTTAACCTGGTTCTTGCTGATATTGGTCGTGTTGTTTTTCGCGGTTAAAATCTTTCGGCGGGTTGTTTCCATTGAAACCGAGATCAAAGATACCGTCAACGAAGCCAAGGGCGTGATCAGCGATGTGCGCAATAAGGTGGTTTCTTTTTCCATCAGCGTGGCGGGCATCGGCGCGCTGTTGGAGAAACTGATTGAAATAAAGAACAAAGCGAAAGAAAAAAGATCGGGGGCGTCCAAAAAGGAAAAGAAAACAAAAAAGTTTGCCGAAGATGATTTTTAAAAATTTAATCAATCAAAAAAACGCCGCGGGGCGTTTTTTTTGATTCGGCGGTGATAAATGATAAATGATAAATGATAAACGATAAATGATAAATGATAAACGATAAGTGATAAGTGATAAATGATAAATGATAAATGATAAGTGATAAATGATCATTCTCACACCCTTTTGGAATATTCGCCGGTTTCGGTGTTGATTTCCAAAACGTCGCCGGCTTGGACGAACAGTGGCGCTTGAATAGTCGCGCCGGTTTCCAAAACCACCGCCTTGGTGCCCGATTGTGCCCGGTTGCCCTTCACTCCCGGCGCGGCTTCTTTCACTTTCAATTGCATTTTGATGGGCAAATTCACGCCGATGATCTGATTTTCATAGATATTGGCCTCCACTTCCATATTCGCCGCCAAAAATTTTGCGCTTCCGCCGATTTGGTCTTCAGAAAGTTCAAATCTTTTTGAGGGATCGCCGGCGCGGCAAAAGACGAATTTGTCCTTGTTAGCATAAATGAATTTTGCCGAAATTTTTTCAATTTCGGTTTCCTCAAAATTGTCGCCTTGGTGGAAAGTCCGCTCCAGCACCTTGCCGGTGATGAGATTTTTGATCTTTGCCTGAAGCAGTCCCGCGGCGCGGGCCTTTTTGATTTGCTGGAATTCCAGCACTTCGTGGGGTTGGCCGTCCAGAATAAACTGCACGCCGCGCCGCAAATCATAGTAGTTCAACATAAATAATTGTGCAATTTTCAATTTTTAATTTTCAATTTTCAATAAATGGCCAATTATCAATAATCAAACGGATGCGACATCGGGATCGTTTAAAAATTGAAAGAATGTTAATTCAATGAAAGCTGATAATTAAAAACTGAAAATTGATAAATGCGATAAGATTATAATCAAATCACTCGCTTCAGTCAATGATGCGCCATTCAATCAGTTCTTCTTTGTCGGCATATTCCAGCCATTCGCCGGCGGCGGTGATCACAAACCACTTTTTGCGGTTTTCCGACCAAATCATCGGATCGCCGCGATAGAACGGTTTTTTGACCACTTCCTTGGGTTTAAGCCGGTCCAACTCCAGCCATTTTTTAAACACCGTTTCAATGGCGTAGTCCAGTTTGCGGGAATTCGCCCAATCAGCCACTTTTTTAATCGCGTCTTTGGCTTTTTGCGGCGATCCGGCCAATTCAATCAATTGTTTGGCGGGCTTGGTGTAGCGTGAATAAACAATGTCGCGCTTGCGGGCGCTGCGTTTCAGTTCGTCAAGATTCACGCCCTTGGTTTCAAAAAAGCAGGTAATCACTTGGCGGATGGCGGTATCTTCTTGCAATTCCTTTAAATATTTTATTTTGCCGGTTTTTATCAGCTCTTCAATTTTGCCGCCGATGCTTTCGCCGATACCCTTGATCTTGAGCAGTTTTTTTTCTTTTTTATAAAATTCGGATAAATTATTTTCCAAAGTTAGCAAAACCTCCGCGGCCTTGCGATAGGCGCGGATGCGGAACGGCTTTTCGCCTTTAATGTCCAGCAAATCGGCGATCTCGTTTAAATTTTCGGCAATTTTCTTGTTATCCATCTAATTTTGATAGGATGTTTTTATAGAATAATTTGGCGGCGGCCAGCTCTTTTTTGCCCTTCTCGGTGATTTCATAGATGCGCCGGCGATCTGCCGTTTTGCTTCTTACAAATCCGTCGGCTTGCAGGCGGTAAAACACCCGGTAGGGAGTGATTTTTCCCGGCCGGAAGCCGAATTTCTTTTCAATCAGCGCCGGAACTTCCCAGCCGTAGCGGGGTTTATTTTCCAAAAGCGCCAGGATATAGACCCAGAGGTTTTCCTTGGTGTTTGATTTTTCCAGCCGTTGGACGGGAAGCATAAAAATAGTTAAAAATGAAAAATGAAAAAATCAAAATTTTGAACTGAAATTGGTTAATCTTCAGCGGATGATCGCTTACCGGGGTAGCGTATTTAAGGGTCTATCCCTCGCGTAATCGCGAGGGTTAGACCCTTTTAATTTTAGATGCAATGAACGTTGATTTTTAACCGGGTTTGACATAGTATTTTACAATGGTAAAATAATTGCATAATGTAAAACACACCATAGTTTATTCTAACAAAAATATGGCAAACAACACAAACGCGGAGGGGAAGAAAATCCGGCTGGCGATTGCCGGCGTGGGGAACTGCTGTTCCAGCCTGGTGCAGGGGATAACCTATTACAAATACATCGGCAAGGATGACGAGCCGGTGCCGGGGCTGATGCACAACGTGATCGGCGATTACGCGCCGCGCGACATTCAAATCGCGGCGGCGTTTGACATTGACCGGCGCAAAGTGGGCAAAGACGTTTCCGCGGCCATTTTTGAAAAACCCAACTGCACCAAGATTTTTTGCAAGGAGATTCCCGAAACCGGCGTGAAGGTTCAGATGGGGCCGGTGTTGGACGGGGTGGCCGATCATATGCAAGATTATCCCGAAGAGCAGTCGTTTGTCATTGCCGATGAAAAACCGGTTAATGTCGCCGAAGAACTGAAAAAGGCCAAGGTTGACGTTTTGGTGAGTTATATGCCGGTGGGATCGCAAAAGGCCGCGGAATATTACGCACAGGCCGCGCTGGACGCCGACTGCGGATTTGTTAACTGTATGCCGATATTTATCGTTTCCGATGAAAAGTGGGCGGCCAAATTCAAAGAGAAGAACATTCCTTGCGTCGGCGACGACATCAAATCGCAGATCGGCGCCACGATCGTGCACCGCACTTTGACCAAACTTTTCGCCAACCGCGGCGTGATCGTTGACCGTTCCTACCAGCTTAATTTCGGCGGCAATACCGACTTTTTGAATATGCTGTCGCGGGATCGGCTGAAATCAAAAAAAATCTCCAAAACCGAAAGCGTGGAATCGCAACTGAACCAAAGATTGAGCTATGACAATCTGCACATCGGGCCGTCGGATTGGGTGCCGTTTTTAAAGGACAATAAGATTTGCTTCATCAGAATGGAGGGCCGGAAATTCGGCGACATTCCGGTGGAAATTGAGTTGCGCCTGTCGGTGGAGGATTCTCCGAATTCCGCCGGCGTGGTGATTGACGCCCTTCGGATGGTCAAATTGGCCAAAGATCGCAGTATCGGCGGTCCGCTCACCAGTCCGTCGTCCTATTTTATGAAGCATCCGCCGGTGCAGTTCACCGATTCCCAAGCCTATGAAATGGTGGAAGAATTTCTCGCCGGCAAACGCGACCGCTGATTAAAAAATTTTCAATTTTCAATTTCCAATTTCCAATAAATTATTAAATTTCCAATTTAAAAATGGACGCGCGATATCTCATTGGAAATCGTTTTGGATGCTGGAGGTTTGAGAATTGAGATTATCTATTGGTGTTGGATTTACATCGAAACTGGTTTGGAGGCATTGAAAATAAAACCGCGGATATTTTCGCGGCTTTGCCGTTCACCCCCAATCAATATACTTCGCTTTCAATTGTGGCCGCGTTGGCAATGCTGTGCTTGATTGCCGCCGGCCATTATATTGCCGCTCTGGCGCTGTTTATTGTGGCGGCCGGCTTGGACTTCATTGACGGTGCGGTGGCGCGCAAAAGGGGCCTGGCCACGAAGCGGGGCGCCTACTGGGACACGATCGCCGACCGCTATGTGGAAGCGATGCTCCTTTTCGGATTGCTGTTTTGCCGATTGCCGGACTTTTATCTGCCGGCGGCGGGATGGATATTTCTGGCGCTTTTCGGTTCAACGATGACCACCTATGCCAAAGCCGCGGCCAAAGAAAAGGGATTGTGCGATGCCGAATTGAAGGGAGGATTGATGTCGCGCGGCGAAAGATTGATCGCTTATTTTTTGATCTTAGCGGCAATGATTTGGGGCAATTATTATTTGGCCGCCGTTATCATTGCGATATTGGCCGTTCTTGCCAATATCACCGCCGGACAAAGAATATCGGCGGCCCTGCGCCGATAGACGGCTTTCACACTCTGAATTACAAAATAAATATTTTTAGGATCGTAGCGGTATTTGATACCGCTAAATTTTAGCGGTATCAAATACCGCTACGAATAAATGATTCAAAAAAAGAACCCCGCGGGGTTCTTTTTTTGAATACTGCAAAACCAAAACCATTATTGCTCCACGCAATAAAGCGCTCTTTTTACTGTATCGCAGACTGCGGGGCAACTACTAGGTTGACCGACTTCCGTGGGGTTCCAATGACCAGAGTATGTTCCGGCCCAATTTTGATTTTTGCTGGTACTTTGGCCGTAATAACATCCGTCCCAGTAATAATGGCAAGTATTGGATGCAAAGCAAGTATTGGCAGTGTTATAGGAGCCGCTACCGGTGGGCTGAAAATTGGTGAATACTTGCACATTGGTTGGCTGGCCGAGTTCGTTAAACTGTATCGGATTTTGCAAATAATTGCCGCTGGCATCAGCCGAGAACATATCGCTGGGATCGGTTGCCACCAAATGCCACTCGCAGTTTGGGGTCGTGCCGATTTTTTCTCCGTTCCACAACGCTGCTGATGGCAGAATATCGTGAGGTCGGCGCGCAATATTTATTATATTGCAATTACTTGTTCCTTGTTTACAGGCAGTCTCATACATCAGCGCTTTGTATATTTCTCCCTTTGCGGTGAGTCCGGCCGCCTCCGCCTGCCTTTGGCAGGCAGTGTCGGCATTAGCCATTGTGGACTGGAGATCCGGGGTATGTACAAGATAATCATCATAAGTCACGCTGGTCACAAATACTTTTTTGTTACCGGCGGGTAACGTGGCGGTGCATCCTCCCACTGGTATAAACGGACCGCCACCACCCATACATTCTTCCCAAGTGGAACAGCACACACCTCCCAGGCAGAGTTTGGTGCCGACGGTAACATTTCCGCTTGAATTGTTGATGTAGAGCGGCCGCAACGAGTTCCAAACTCCATATTGGTCTCCCGAGTTGGTCAACAGAAAATAAGTATTTGCGCCGTCATTACGAAACATCGCGCCGTAATTTCCGTGAATCATACGCAATTGCCCATAGCCGGTTGAAAGGGTTGATTGGAGTTCGCCGCGGGCGATGGCGTTGCCGTCAACATCCAATTTTTGTGTCGGATTAATGGGGCCAATGCCAACATTTTTGTTGGGCTGAAGCACGATATTGCTGTTAGCGTCGGGAGTAAGAATGCGGAAAGTTCCCGAGCCCCGGTGCTCAATCGCGGAATCGGTGTTGGGTCCGGAATTCCATCTGATTATCCGCAATCCGTAATCTGTATAAGTGTCATCGCCGTGAAAGTCAATGTACGAATGGCGATTGCCGGTGCCCTGTTGCGTGAGCTCTAATATGCCGCTGGTGGTCATATGGCCGCGGACATCAAGCTTTTGGGCCGGTGCGGCGGTGCCGATGCCGATGTTGTTGTTGCGGCCGGAGATAATTCCGCCGTTACTGCCGAGCTTTATGCTGGCAATCGTGCTGTCTCCTTGGCTGTAAATTCCCAGTGTGTGGGCAATGTCAATGTCGGTCAGGAAGGTATCGTCGCCAACTCTTAAAAATTGCGCGCCGGCGGCGGTGCCGTTGTCCGCGATATCAAGCTTTGCTCCGGGGCTGGCGGTGCCGATGCCCAGATTGCCCAATTTTCCCTGCGGGGCGTCGCCGACGTTTATTGGTGCTTTGGCGTTGTCGCCGGGCGGGGTTTGGTGGGGCGGATCCCAGGC
>DAOSDI010000033.1:0-9122 GCA_035362275.1 Candidatus Pacearchaeota archaeon
TTATTGGTGCTTTGGCGTTGTCGCCGGGCGGGGTTTGGTGGGGCGGATCCCAGGCCGTAATCGTCAGGCACATCATCACCGACATTATTGCCACGCTCAATGTCAGCGGGATAATCTTGGGAACGCTTTGAATTTTGAATTTTTCCATAAACGTTTTAATTCTTAATTAATTTACCTTGAAGAAAAAATCACGGAAATATTTTTTTGTTATGTTAATTTTGCGGCTGATCTTCGGGCATTTCAAAAAAATTTATTTTTCTTGCCGTGAATTTTTTATCATCGCCGATTTGTCCGGCGCTTTCAATGACCGCGAAATCGCCGACTTTTATTTCAGAAATTTCCGCCGGAACCGCATTTTGATCAGCGGGGTCTTTTTGTTTGTTCACGGATGTGCTTTCATTGACAAGCGCGACGAAATCATAATCTTCTCCCCCCGGCATCATTGTGATGGTTATCGCGTCTTTCTCGACCTTGATTACTTTTCCGCTGACCATCACCGAATCGTCGGGGACGATGACTTCTCCGGCGGATTCTTCATCGGCCTTGATTCCGCCCGCAATTCCTTGAGCGCCGGTGTTGCCGCCGTTGGCCGTTTCCGCCGAACTCAATAAAGCGGTGGCGGGGTTTGCTTGTTCCAAGCGGGAAATTCTTTCATTGATACGGGAAAGATAATCAACCAAGACCACTCCGGCGATGGCGACCGCCGCCAAAATGACTATTGAAACAACGCCTTTTGAATTTTGGTAATTCATTTTTTTATATCGCCGCTTGCCGCGGCATTGTTAATTATTATGAGACCGCATAATAATTATATTTCCTTTGATTGTATTTTACAAACTTTCAAATATTTAAGCAAATGTATCCGTGCAACTCTTTGCCGGATTTAAAATTAAAAGGATCTATCCCTCGTTACTGCGAGGGTTAGACCCTTAAATACGCTACCCCGGTAAGCAGTTCAAATTCCGTAATAAAGCTCAAATTCCGCGGGAGTCGGTTTGAGGCGGCAAAAATCGCATTCATTTTTTTTGAAACTTATCCAACAATCAATCAGGGACGTGCCGAACACGCCGCCGGCGAGCAAATACTCGCGATCCGTTTCCAGCGCCCCCAGCGATTCCTCCAGCGAGGCCGGCACCTGAGGGATGCCGCCGTTGTTTTTATAGATATCGCCGTTGGCGGGCTCTCCCGGATCGGTTCTGTTTTTGATGCCGTCAACGCCGGCCATCAGCATCGCCGCGAACGCCAGATAGGGATTGCCCGATGCGTCGGGCGGGCGGAATTCAATTCTTTTGGCCGCCGGAGAATTGTCATACATCGGCACGCGGATTGCCGCGGAACGGTTGCGCGCCGAATAAGCAAGATTGGTCGGCGCTTCAAATCCGGGCACCAGCCGCTTGTAAGAATTGGTTGTCGGCGCGCAGAATGCCATCAGCGATCTTCCGTGTGCCAGCAATCCGCCGATGAACCAAAGCGCGGTTTGGCTCAATTGCGCGTAACCTTTTTTGTCAAAAAACAGATTTTTGCCGTTTTCCCAAAGCGAAATGTGGGTGTGCATTCCCGAACCGTTATCGCCGAACAAGGGTTTGGGCATAAATGTGGCGGTTTTTCCGAAACGATGCGCGACATTTTTGACCGCGTGTTTGAACATCATTATTTTGTCGGCTTGCGCGGCAAGCCCATCATACTTAATGTCAATTTCGGCCTGTCCGGCGGCGGCGACTTCGTGATGCTCTTTTTCCGCTTCAATGCCGAGTTTTTGCATTTCAGCGACCATTTCGCGGCGGATATCCATTGTTTGATCGGCGGGCGCCATGGGAAAATAGCCTTCCTTGTTGCGGATTTTATGCCCCGAACCGGTGTCTTCGCCGCCGGGCCAATTCGCTTCGCCGGATTCAATTTGGTAAAATGCGCGGTTTTGTTCATTGGCGAATTCAACGCGGTCAAAGATAAAAAATTCCGCTTCCGGGCCAAAATAGGCCGCATCGGCGATGCCGCTTTCTTTCAAAAACTTTTCCGCGGCCTGAGCGATTGCCCGCGGGTCTTTTTCAAAACGGGTTTTTGATTCCGGGTCGCAGACATCGCAAATCAAACCGCCGACCGGTTCCTTGCCGAAGCGATCAACGACAAAAGTCTTCGCGTCGGGAATCAAGATCATATCGCTTTCTTCAATGCTTTTGAAACCGCGGATTGAAGAACCGTCAAACCCGATGCCGTCGGCAAAGATTTTTTCTTTAAACTGGCCGATCGGCACGGAAAAATGTTGCCACGCCCCGGGCAAATCGCAAAACCTTAAATCAATCAATCTCACATTTTCTTTTTTGCATTTCTCAACCATTTCTTTATGTTCCACGATATTAAATGTAAGGTTAAAAAATCAAAATGAAAAAAGTTGAATTTCATAATTTTGAATTTTTCAATGTCATTTTAATTTTTGATATTTACATTTTTAATTTAACAAAAAATCACCCAATTTCTTGGTGACCTCGTTGTCTTTTTGCGGCACGCCATTGTGCCTTATTACACTATAATTCTATCACCAATTGCCGCAATAATCAAATTTTGTGGTAAAATAGGCTTGAAGCCAAAGGGCCAACAACCGGTTTTAATATTGCCAAATTGTAAAAACAAATAGCAGTGGCTAATATCGAAAATTAATTGAAAATGAAGAAAAAAATAATTTCATCAATATTGATATTTGTCTTCATTTTTTTTGCGGAATCGGCAATTGCGGGCGATTTTATTAATGTGGGACCGACATCGCCCAGAGCGCCTGAATGGATTAATGATCTGATTATTTATCAAATGCGCGTTGACCAATTCACTCCCGAAGGCACAATCAACGCCGCAAAAATAAGCTTTCTTATTTGCAAGACTTGGGAATTACTGCAGTACTGTTAAATCCGATCGCGGAATTTAATAAAGGATCTTATGGCTCAAGAACATACCGGGACGTGCGGCACATATATTATGGCGTCAAAGAATCCAACAAACTGGAATCCTTGTTGGGCACTGATCAGGATTTTAAAAATTTTGTTGATGAAGCGCATCGTCGGGGAATAAAAGTTTTTGTTGATACGGTGACTTCCGGAGTAATTTCGGAACAATTAGCGCCTCTTGCCGGCGACTGGGATGGCGACGGCAAGGACTCTGTGGGGCTGTATGACCCGCAGAGAGGCATGTTTTATCTGAAAAATTCTCTAAGCGGCGGACCAGCAGATACTTCTTTTCAATATGGCGCTACCGATGCCGGATGGTTGCCTCTTGCCGGCGACTGGGATGGCGACGGCAAGGACTCTGTGGGGCTGTATGACCCGCAGAGAGGCATGTTTTATCTGAAAAATTCTCTAAGCGGCGGACCAGCAGATACTTCTTTTCAATATGGCGCTACCGATGCCGGATGGTTGCCTCTTGCCGGCGACTGGAACGGTAATGGCGAAGACTCCATCGGGCTCTATGATCCTGCTTTGGGCATGTTTTATCTGAAAAATTCTCTGGCGAGCGGTGATGCCGACATCTCAATCCGATATGGCGCGGCAAACGCCGGATGGTTGCCTCTCGCCGGCGACTGGGATGGCGACGGCAAGGACTCTGTGGGGTTGTATGACCCGTGGAATTCGGAATTTTATTTAAAAACAGACGGTAATTTAAAATTTATTTTTTTAGCACAGTCTTTGAGTACCTTCACCAAGAGTCATCCTGATTGGTTTAAAAAAGATGCCAATGGCAATATCGCCAAAAATGTTTTTGGATTGGACATCTGGGATTTTAATAATAATCAATTCAGGAATTGGTGGATAAATATGATGGTCAATGACTGGATATTGAAATTTGATTTGGACGGTTTGCGACTAGATCTGGAGCCGAATGTCAGTAATTTTTCGGAAATTTGGAGCAGGGTGCGGCAATTGGCGCAACAAAACGGAAAAGATGTGGTGCTTTTTTCCGAAAGTCGGGATGGTAACGGAATTTCGGGTGATAATCGACACCAAGAATATGACTTTACCGAATGGGGATTTGGCGTGGATCCGGTTTGGGGAGGGATAGATTTTCTGAATAATAATTATAATATCGTTGATACAATCAAGGGAGAAAAATTTAGTGACAGATATTATACCAGCACGCTCTCGTATAGCAACACGGGCAGTGTTGATAGCCAGGGACGCAAAGGACCCCATTATAATGCCAATGGCAATTTGGCATATTTCGCTTATGGAATGATTTTGTCGCCCTTCATTCCGGTGTGGTATATGGGGGAGGAATTTAATAATCAATGTTTGATGCCCAATGGATTAAATGGATTAAAATCATGTCAAAATTATATTTCTGCGGATGTCTTTGATAAGCTTTATTTTATTGGAATGCGGTGGGGTGGGGCAGTAAATAATGAAGATTTTTTGAAAAAAGTGAAAAAGATAATTCAAATTAGAAAAGAAAACATTGATATTATTTCTCCGCGAACATTAAGTCTGGCACAAACGCAGATTGTGAAGGTTGGCCATAGCGGCACAGATCTTGTTCCCTATGCCTTATATAACGATGCGAGCGCGATTGTGGTGGTTGCCAAAAAAAATGCGGCATCAGGGGATGTGGTGTTGCGCGTTCCTCTTGCTGATATGAATTTGAGCGGTGCAAACACATATTCGGTGACTAATTTAATGAGCGGGGATTGCGATCAGGTTTCTCAAAATGATCTGGCGGCTTATGCGGTTTCTGTCAATGCGGGCGATGCGGCAGTTTTGGAAATTAATAAAAATATAAACTGTGCGGCAGGTTGCACCCCTAAAACCTGCGCCAGTTTGGGAAATTATCAGTGCGGCGATTGGAGCGACGGGTGCGGCAAAACGATTAATTGTGGCGCGTGCAGCAGCGGCAAAACTTGCAATGCTTCCGGCCAATGCGTGAGCCAGACGGCCGGCGGGCCGGTAATTTCCGATTCCGATCCGCAGACTCTGACTGAAACGCCGCAGAAAATGACTCGGGCCGAGATTCTGCAAAAGATTGCCGAAGTCAAACAATTGCTAATTCAACTCATCATCCAGCTCATTGCCGAACTGCAAAAACAGCTGGCAGGGATGCAAAAGTAATTGAGACACAAAGCCCAGTATTGATTTACCGGGTTTTGTGTTAAAATATATTTATCACAATAATCAATAATTTTTTCAAAATGAAAAAACAATTTTCACGGTGGTTTGTTTTTTTATGGATATTGTTTGTTATTCCTTTTGGCGCAGAGGCTGTGATTACGTTGCAATCTCCTTATGTCGCCAAAGGGAGCGTTTTTAAAGGGCAAATGCACACTCATTCAAAATGCGTCGGGGGATGTTCCGACGGTAGCCAATCGCCGGCAGAGGTGGCGGCCGCGTACCGTGACGCGGGATATGATTTTATTTCGATTACGGATCACAATACGATTACTCCTATTCCGAACGTTTCCGGCATGCTGATTATTCCGGGGATTGAAGATACAATGGCAACCGGCCACTTGAATCGTATTAATGCTGTAAGTCCGACGGTTAGCACCCCGCAGGGAGTTATTGATTTGGCGTTGCGGGAAGGCTCTTTTGTTGTTTTAAATCATCCGAATTATCCCGCGAATCTGATTTGGACAGACGCAAGATTAAATTCGGTTAGCAACTATCACGGGATAGAGGTTTGGAATTCGGTGGTTGCTCCAAATCAAAACGCCGAAGGAAGAATTGATCGTCTGCTTTCGGAAGGCAAAAAATTTTACCTGGTTGCTGCTGATGATTGTCATCATGTTAGTGCTGCATATTGCAAAACCGCTTCAGTGAGGGTTTTTTCGGATAACTTGACCGTCGTCGATATTATGGCAAATCTTAAAAGCGGTAATTTTTACGCAAGCAATGGCGCTAATATTTCCAAAATTGAGGTTTTGGGCCAGACGATCCGCATCAACACTGATGCGGCGAGTAAAATTGAATTCATCGGAGAGCAGGGAATGATTTTGCAATCAGGCGATAATATTACGAATTTCAATTATACTGCGAAGGGAAATGAAAAATACATTCGAGCGCGAGTAACCAGAAAATCCGACGGCAAAATGGCCTGGGCTAATCCGATATATGTTTCTGGGACAAATCAGCCTCCGATCGGTTATTTTGACTATGCCAAATGCGACAATTTCGTGGGTTGGACTTGCGACGCTGATGATTATTCAAAGCCGCTGGATGTCCATTTTTATTACGACGGTCCGGTGGGTACCGGGAAATTTGTGGGTTCCACTGTTGCTAATGTCACGCGCGAAGCCGCGGTGGGCAATGGATGCGGCGGCAAGACCGCCCACGGATTTAAAATGCCTTCTCCCGATATTTTAAAAGACGGCCAGTCCCACAAAATCTATGCCTACGCGATCAACACGCCAACCGGATCGAATCCGTTGTTAACCGACAATCCAAAAACAATACAATGCGGTAGTCAGCCTCCGATCGGTTATTTTGACTATGCCAAATGCGACAATTTCGTGGGTTGGACTTGCGACGCTGATGATTATTCAAAGCCGCTGGATGTCCATTTTTATTACGACGGTCCGGTGGGTACCGGGAAATTTGTGGGTTCCACTGTTGCTAATGTCACGCGCGAAGCCGCGGTGGGCAATGGATGCGGCGGCAAGACCGCCCACGGATTTAAAATGCCTTCTCCCGATATTTTAAAAGACGGCCAGTCCCACAAAATCTATGCCTACGCGATCAATAACTTGGGAGGAGTAAATCCATTATTGGGAAGCAGTACCATGAAATGCAGTTGTGTTCCGGGGCAGGTTTCCGGTTGCAGGGTTTGCAAAGCCGATGGTTCGGGCTGGCAAGATGATAATTCAAAATGCGCGACTGGGCAATATTGCGACGCCGGAGCTTGTAAGGCGGACCCAACCTGTGTTCCCGCTTGCACCCAACCCAATGCCAAACAGTGCTCTGGCAACGGCTACCAGATTTGCGCCCTATCCGGCGGGTGTTTGAAATGGGGTGCCATTACCGCGTGTACCACTAACCAAACTTGCCAAAATGGAGCTTGCGTCAATAATCCGACTTGCACTTCCAAAACCTGTGCCGCGCTGGGAAATTATCAGTGCGGCGATTGGAGCGACGGGTGCGGCAAAACGATTAATTGTGGCGCGTGCAGCAGCGGCAAAACTTGCAATGCCGGAAAATGCGCTTCCAACTGTTTAAGTCGCGCGTCAAAAAAATGCGATGGCGCCAATTTGTATTGGTATAATTCCTGTAACAACAAAGAAGAACTGGCGCAAAACTGCGAAACTGAAGGCAATATCTGCCGTGACAGTTTGTGTGTTTCGTCCGGCGGCGGAGGAGGCGGTGGCGGAGGCAATATCGAACCAAAAAAACAATTAACTCGTGCGGATATCCTAGTTAAAATTCAAGAGATCAAAAAGTTGCTTATCCAACTCATCATCCAGCTCATTGCCGAACTGCAAAAACAGCTGGCAGGGATGCAAAAATAATCAAAACTCAAAACTCCAATCTGGTCGGTTTTTCGGATTTTTGTGTTAGAATCGAATAATCAATAATTTTTCAAAATGAAAAAAATAATTGTTTTGTTTTCCTTGTTTATTGGGGCGATATTTTCGCCGGGCGCGCTTTTGGCGGCCAATAACGCCGAGTTTATCAGCCAAAATGTGCCGCAAACCATGACTGCCGGACAAACTTATCAGGTTTCGGTGGCCATGAAAAACACCGGCACCACTGCGTGGACGGAAGCCGATAAATTTCGTTTGGGCTCGCAAAATCCGCAGGATAATTGGATTTGGCGGGAGGGTCGGGTGTATCTTGCCGCCGGCGAAGAAATCGCGCCCGGCCAGACAAAAACCTTCAATTTTGATGTGAAGGCGCCGGCAACTCCCGGTGCTTATAATTTCCAGTGGCGGATGGTGCAGGAAGGCGTGGAGTGGTTTGGTCAAATTTCTTCAAATATCGTTGTTAATGTTATTGCTGGTCAAGTAGAGATTCCGCTTACTGGTGATTTATTTGACTACGCGGTATTTGCCGGCGCGAATGTTTTGGAGCGATCAACTTGTTGGGTTCCTGATGAAAACGAGGCAGATGTCATTATTAAGAGTGCAAAAAAAATGCGTTTGCGGGTATTGCGCCTCCCGATTTTATCACAACTTGCGGATAATGCTGATTGTTGGGGTTTGGTAAATATCAAGAATTTTTTGGACAAAGCCGATGAGAATGGATTGAAAGTCATTGTTGTTTTGAATGGTTACACAAAATATGAAGGTTATTGCGGTTGGCAAGCCGGTTTTGTTGATGTCAAGGATGGCGCCGCAAAGATAGTTTCGGCTTTAAAAAATCATCCCGCTCTTTTTGCCTGGGACCTTCTCAATGAGCCACTGTGGGGCGCGGATAATTCAGGTTGTGGCAGTGTTGCAGATCATCAATCAACAATCAAGGCGGTTAATGCAATGCATGATTTGGTGCGTTCAATAGACTCAAAGACACCGCTTACAGTTGGTGAAGGCAAAGACGAATATTTGAGCCAATGGAACGGAATTGTTAATTTCGCCAGCCCTCATATGTACTTTGGCAGTTCGCGTATGTATACCACTGGCAACGAATTTAGAAATCGTCTTGATTATTGTAAAAGTCAAGTTAAAAATTTACCGATGGTCCTGGGCGAGTTTGGTTTAGTGGTTCCGGACCAGGCAACCGAAGAAGAACGGGCGCAGGTATTTGGCGAGATATACCGAACCCTTAAACAATACAATATGGGAAGTATGTTTTGGTTGCTTTCTACGGATGAAGGCAATCAAGGAACTATGTCGCTTATTAACGCGAATGGATCGTTAAAGCCCACTGCCGAAGTTGTCCGCCAATCATTTCCTTCTTATAATAGTGTTCGATTTGTTTCCCAAACGGTGCCGCAAACCATGACTGCCGGTCAAACCTATCAGGCTTCTATAATAATGAAAAATACCGGCAAAACCGCGTGGGTCGAAGCCGATAAATTTCGCCTGGGTTCGCAAAATCCGCAGGATAATTGGATTTGGCGGGAGGGTCGGGTGCATCTTGCCGTCGGTGAATCAATCGCGCCCGGCCAGACAAAAACCTTCAATTTTGATGTGAAGGCGCCGGCAACTCCCGGCACTT
>DAOSDI010000034.1:0-9108 GCA_035362275.1 Candidatus Pacearchaeota archaeon
GCTTGATAAAGGTTAGAATTTTTCTTGCTTCGCTTTCCCCGATATTGATATGGGTCGGCAGATTGATTATTTTGCCGGCAAATGCCTCGGCGTTGGGACAACTGCCTTTTTTATAACCCATGGTTTCAGGCAAGGTGTCAAACGGATCCACCGGCGTGCGGTACCAGTCGCCCAAAAGCAGATTCTTTCGCCACGCTTTTTTTATAATATTTTTGGCATTGCCGTGCCGAATTGAAAACCGCAAACAGGCCGGCAAAATATTGTTTGTTTCATCGGGCAAAATAAAGTCCGTATTTTTTAGTTCTTTGCGGTAGAATTCCGCCAATTTGCGCCGATGGCGGTTAAAATCTTCAAGCTTTCTGAATTGATTCAGCGCCAAAGCCGCCAGTTTATCCGGCAATCTTTTGGGAAAATAATCCGGGCGCATTCCTCTTTTTTCTTTCCAATGGATCGCCTTTGACAGAATATGCAACCATTGGAAAAGCACCAATAAATGTTTCCCAAAAATGGAATAGGTCGGCAAAATAAGTTTATCCATCAATACCGGATGCAATAGTTGCTGGAATGTCCACCGATCACTCGGATTTCCCGCTTTTTCCTGGAATGCGGCGATCTTTTTTGCCAAATCTTGATCATCGGTTACCGCCATCCCCCCGTAAACGCAGGAAATTATTTTGTCGCGCGAAAAAGAAAAAAACGCCGCTTTGCCGAAAGTGCCGATCCGGCGGCCGTGATATTCCGCGCCGAGAGAATGCGCGCAATCCTCAATTAAGCTCAAATTATGATCGGCGCAAACTTTTTGAATCGCGTCAATCTCGGCCGGCAAACCGAAAGTGTGCTGGATCATCACCGTCCGCGATTTGGGCGTGATTTTTTTCTTTAAGTCTTCAACCGATAAGTTGTAATTCTGATCGCAATCAACATAGACCGGCACCAACCCCGACCAAATGACGGGATTGGCCGCGGCATTGCACGTAAACGCCTGCAAAAGCACCTCCGACCCCCTTTCCAGCTCCAACGCCGCCAGAACCGCCATCAGCGACGATCGGCCACTGTTAAACGAATACGCGGCTTTCATCCCCAAATATTCCCTAAACTTTTTTTCCAGTTCCAAGACCGGAGTTGTCGGGAGTTCACCTAGACATGCGCGTCTGGGCGAAACCCCGACATGCTTCTTAAACAATAAAGAAGCGGCCAGCTTGACGTCATCTGATTCAACATTGGGAGAAAGGGATATTGATATTGGTCGAAATAAATTTTCCATAATCTTTCATTATACCCCGATTTCCCCTGCTTTAAACCCTTGACAGATTATCCAATAATATCAATGACTTCTTGGGGAAGGCGGCCTTCGAGAAGAATAATATCGTTGGCGGTGAGGCGGGTTTGCAAAAGCTCGCTGATTTTTTTTGGATTATCGCAATAAATGATGTTTTCGGGTTTCATGCCGCCAGCCAGCGCGCCCTTTTTGATGTCGCCAAAGCGCTCTTTGGCGGTGATAATCGCCAAATCGCAAACCTCGCCGATTTTTTGGCCAATCTCAAAATGGATTTTTTTTGACTCGTTACCCAATTCAATCAAGCACGGCATAATTATCACCTTTTTTCCGGACCAAAGTTTCAAATAATCCAAGTGTGCGATTGCGCCGTCGGGATTTGACGAATAGGTTGAATCCAAAAAATTAAAATCTGAATTAGTGGAGGTCAAACCTCCATTAAAATTTAGTGGAGGTTTGACCTCCACTACCTCCACTAAATTCACTAAAATTTTTTTGATGTTAAACGAGGTGAAGTCGGTTTGATTGATAATTGCGGCAACCGCGGCCAATTCCACGCCCGCGGCAATCGCGCCGGCAATTGACAATATGATCGTCTCGGCCATCCACGCCCCTCTGGCATTGGTATCTATTTTTATTTTTTGATCTTGATAATTGAGAATAAATGATAAACTGTCAATTTTTGTTTGAATCTCCGACGCGAAAATGTCCTTTCCGGCAAAAATTATTTTTTGCGCGTTGATTTTCTCCTTTTTGGCGTCAAAACTCTCGCGGATGATCAAACTGGAAAAATTCAAGATCGCGGCGCCGTTTTCGGGCAACGCCTCCAACAATTCAAATTTGGCGTCAATGATATTTTTCTGGCCGCCAAACACTCCCAAGTGTTGCTGGTTGATGCCGGTCAAGATGCCGATTTTGGGCTTAACAATTTCCGCGGTTTGGCGAATTTTTCCCTTGTGCACCGCGCCGATTTCGCAAACAAAAATTTGATGTTCGGGCTTCAGATCATTGATGACGGTTTGCGACACGCCCATTTCGGTGTTCTGGTTGGCTTGAGTTTTCAACACTTTATATTTTTGCGATAAAATATGCGCCAGCAGTTCTTTGACGCCGCTCTTGCCGTAACTGCCGGCGATGCCGATCACGGTCAAATCAGGCCGCCCGGCGATAATCGCACGCGCCCGATTGATAATTTTATTTTTTTTCCAAATGGTGAGCGGCTGTAATCCCAAAACCGCCAGCGCGATTATCAGCGGCGAAAAAATATCAACCGCCAGCAGGCAAAACGCGGCAAGGGCAAAGTGGATCAAGCTCATTTCGCCCAAAAACAAACCGAAAATCGCAAAACCTAAACCAAAAAGAACAAAATGCGCCGCGCCGATCAGAAAAACCGATTTTTGCGTGAGTTCCGGGTGGATCAAATTGCGCCGCAATATCCCCCAAAAAGCACGCGTACCCTGTAATAGATACAGCACCAATGCCAAACCGATGATCAATCCTATTTTATGGACAAAATAATAATAAGCGAAGGCAAACAGTAAAATTGCAATTTTTCCCAAAAATAACGGATTGATAAATATCCTCCTGCCTTTTTGAGTTTCAAAATGCGCCAAAAACCGCCCCGGATGATATTCCTTGACCTGCCACAAATAAAGCCAGAACAAAATTTGCCGGTGCATCGCCGCCATCCAAAAAGCAAACAGCGCCAGATAATAGAACAGAAAAGGATATGCCCAGAGTTCCATAAAAATAATTTTCAATTTTCAATTTTCATTGAATTTTCAATGTCCAATGAAACAAACAGGAGTGAATGCGTATTCTGTTTGAAAATCGGCATATTGATACATTTATTGAAAATTAAAAACTGAAAACTGAAAATTTTCTTGCCGAAATCATAATTTCAAAAAATTTATTATTTTTTCGGCAAGAATCTGCGCGTGGGTGCGGTGCAACTTATGCCCCGCGCCGGGAATAATTTCCAATCGCGAACCGGCAATCGCGTTGTTTATTTCGCGGGCATCCTCTATCGGAGTTTCGCGATCTTTATCGCCCCAAATAATCAAAGTCGGCGTTTTTATTCGTTTTGCGAATTCAATCACGCTTTCGCCGACAACATTCAAAAATGTCTGCGCCATCACGCCTTGCAATTGCGCGTAATCGCGCGTGCCGGCAATGCGATAGACGATCTTGCGCAGAACCGGATATATCCCGAACGGAATGTTCTGGAAAATTATTTTGGTCTTGGCCAGATATTTTGCCAAAATTTGGCGCGAACCCAGGCGCGGCTTGCGAACCACCGCGGCGGCGCACAAAACTAATTTGTCAACTTTTTTTGGACAAATCGCGCAAAACTTGGCCGCCACCTGCCCGCCAAACGAATGCCCAATTAGAATAAACCCGTCCATCTCCAACTTATCGGCAAAATCTTTCACCCATTCAACATAATCATCAACTGTCCAAGGTTTTTCCGGCACCGCGCTTTTCCCAAACCCGGGCATATCCGGCACAATTACGCGATAGCCCTCTTTTGCCATCAATTCCGCCACCCCAACCCATGACTCCGACCCAACACCCCACCCATGCAACACCAAAATAGGGACACCCGCCAAAGCTTTATCGAAGGAAGCGCCAAAAATTTTGTGATTCACCAGAAAGTTATTAATTAAAATTTTATATTCAAACATTGACAAAAAAATTTAAGATGTTAACAAAGATATATGCTCATTGAATTTGTGATTGGTTTTGTGGCATGGGGTTTATATTTTGTCCTACTGCCAATATTGTTTCCGTATGGAACGGCGAATTGCTCCTGTTGCGGAAGGTACAGATACCGCAGGGAATTCTGGAATCCCATTAATACCATCCAAAGTATGCTACACTTGAAACCAAAAATGGCTCTTTTGATTTTCGTGTTGTTTGTGCTTCCGGTTACGGGTTGGATCTTGTTGGCAATTTTCCAGCTCTTTTTTTATAAAATTGAAGAATGATATTTTTCAGAATTATAAGATTTTAAACGGACAATTTTTGCCGATATCGCGGCTTTTTTTAATTCCAGTTCTAAATCTTCCGTAAATGATTTTTGGTCATAACCCAAGCCAATAACATCGGGCTTGATTTTTTTTATGATTTCGTAAGGATTACCAATGTTGCCCAGCATCGCCTCGTTAACCAGTTGGCATTGCTGTACTGCTTTCAAGCGCAATAATTCACTGCGCTTGGGAAAGCGGCCCTTAACCTCGTTAACCGTCACATCCCGTCCGACAACCACAACCAGATAGTCGCCGAGTTTTTTTGCCTGCTCAAAAAAGTTGATGTGGCCGGGATGCAGGCCGTCAAATGTGCCGAAAACTAAAACCTTTTTCATCTCTATGTATAGAATTTAAGAATTTCGTAGGGGCGGGCCTTGTGCCCGCCCTTTGCATATTTTGCCGTTGATACGGGCGGGCACAAGGCCCGCCCCTACGGGTAGAATTATTTCTTAGAAATAATTCTAGTCATTCCTCCCAGATATGGCTGTAAAACTTTCGGAATGGCGATACTTCCGTCTTTTTGCTGGCAGTTTTCCAAAATGGCGATCAGAATCCGCGGACTGGCCACCACCGTGTTGTTGAGCATATGCGGATATTGGATGTTGCCGTCCTTGTCGCGGTAGCGGGTGCTCAAACGCCGCGCCTGCCAATCGGTGAGGTTGGAATCCGAATGCGTTTCGCCGTAGGCGTTGCGGGACGGCATCCAGGTTTCAATATCATACATTTTGTGCTTGCCCGCTCCCATATCGCCGGTGCAGATCGCCAAAACGCGATGCGGCAATTCCAAATCCTTGAGAATGGTTTGTGAAATCTCGCGCATCGTTTCCAGCCACCGGTTTGATTCCTTCAAGTCGTTTTTGCAAATCACCACCTGCTCCACTTTCATAAATTCGTGCAGGCGGTACAATCCCTTGGCATCCTTGCCGTAACTGCCGACCTCGGAACGGTAGCATTGGGATATTCCGCACATTTTAATGGGCAGGTCTTTTTCATTCAATATTTGTCCGGCATGGTAAGCCAACAGGGCCGGTTCGGCGGTTCCGCCCAAGTATAGCGCCTCCTTGACCGCTTCGCCGCTTTCAATCTTGCCGGGATTGGCGATTTGATACACTTCATCCTTGCCGGCGGGAAAATGCCCCGAACCGACAAGCGCAAATTCGCGCAGAATCGTGGGCGGCACAAACATTGCAAACCCTTTTTCGCGCAATAAGTTGAGCGCGTGCCAAAAAACCGCGAAGTGCAGAAACACCGCCTCGTTTTTGAGATAATAACCGCGAAAACCGCTGGTTTTCACCCCCGCTTCGGTATCAATCAAATCCAATTCTTTTCCCAGTTGAATATGGTCTTTGATTTCAAAATCAAATTTGGGAATTTTGCCCCAAGTTTCCACCTCCACGTTCCCCGAATCATCCTTGCCCTCGGGAGAATCTTCGGAAGGAATATTGGGAATCTCCAGCATCAAATCATGGAACTCGTCTTCCAGTTCCTTGGCTCTTTTTTCCAGATTGCCGGTGTTCTGATCCAGCGCTTTCATCGCGTTGATGATCGCGTCGCGTTCAATTTGGTCCTTTGCCAGAGGGATCGCTTTTGACGCCTTGTTCTTCTCCGCGGCCACGGCTTCAACCTCTTGCAAGGCCTTAACGCGTTTTTCATCCAAATCCAGCAGTTTGCCAATGTCGCACTTGACATTTTTCTTTTTGCAGGCATCTTCAACGATTTTTTTGTTCTGGCGAATGAATTTAATATCAAGCATACTTACATAAATTTTCAGTTTTCAATTTACAATTTTCAATGAATGTTACATTTTATCAATTTTCAAACAAAACGCGCGTTTGCATCTGTTTGGTTCATTGCAACATTGAAAATTCAATGAAAACTGAAAACTGGTAATTGAAAATTATTTATGGTTTGGGCTTCATCAAGGGAAACAAAATTATTTCCCGCAGGGCGTTGGAATCGGTCAGTAACGCCGCCAGCCGGTCAATCCCCATTCCCAAACCGGCCGCGGGCGGCATGCCGTGCTCCAGCGCTTCAATAAAATCGGTGTCGGTGCGCTGGGCCTGGTCAAATCCCTGCTTGAACAGCTCTTCCTGCTCTTTCAGGCGGGCCGCCTGTTCAAGAGGGTCGTTTTGCTCGGAAAACGCGTTGACGATCTCAAATCCGTTGACAATCAACTGGAAATTGGCCGCGACCGGGCCGTCCGGATCAACCGTTTTGGCCAACGGCTTGGACTCTTTGGGATAATGGATCAAAAAGGTCGGCGAAATAATTTTGGGCCGGCAGAATTTTTTATAGATTTCATCGGCGATTTCGGCTTTGCCCGCGTTTTTGTCAATTTCCACGCCCAATTCTTTGGCTTTGGCGGCCAACCCCTCGCGGCTGGAAGCCCGATAATCAACATTGGCCTCTTTTTTCAACAAGTCAAGATATTCCACCCGCGGCCACGGCGCGGCAAAATCAATCTCATTGCCTTGATAGGTTATTTTTGCCGTTCCCAAGACTTTTTCCAAAACATAAGCCATCATCTCTTCGGTGAATTTCATCAACCGCTTATAGTCGGTCCACGCCCAATAGAACTCCAGCATCGTGAAATCCGGATTGTGCTGTTTGTCCACGCCTTCGTTGCGGAAATTGCGCGCGATCTCATACACCTTTTCAAATCCGCCCACCAAAAGTTTTTTCAAAAACAATTCCGGCGCGATGCGCAAAAACACGTCCATATCATAGGCGTTAAAATATGTCTTGAACGGTTTGGCCGTGGCGCCGCCATAGATCGTTTGCAATATCGGCGTTTCCACTTCCATAAATCCGCGCTCATTCAAAAAATTCCGGATCGCTTTGATGATTTCGGTTCGGATCACGAATTTTTTTCTGACATCTTCGTTGAAGATCAAATCCAGATAACGCCGCCGGTAGCGCTCCTCGGTATCCTGCAGGCCGTGCCATTTGTCCGGCAGAGGCCGCAGGGCCTTTGCCATCATCTTGCAGTCAACCGCCAAGACCGTTTTTTCTCCGCGCTTGGTGGTGAGCGCCGTACCCCGGATTTGCACGAAATCGCCGATATCAAAATTGTCAACGAAAAATTGGTGGGATTTTTCTCCCAAACCGTCTTTTTTCAGCAACGCCTGGATTTTGCCGGATTCATCTTTGACGTCAACAAATATCATGCCGCCGTGCCCGCGAATGGACATCAGCCGGCCGGCGACGATAATTTCCTTTTGCGTATCTTCCAGCTTTTTCCAATCCAAAAGCGCCGCGCCGATCGCGTGCGTCCGTTTTGTTTCTCCCGGATAGGGCCAAATGCCCGCGGACCGCAAATTTTTCAGTTTTTTCAGCCTCTCATTCCGAAGCTCATCAATATTGGCCACAATCGTAAATGCAAAATTATAAAATCAAAATGAAAAATGACAATACAAAATTAAAAAATGTCAAATTACTTCATCTTTTAAAATTACCTTCGTTGATTGTCATTTTGAACTTTGATTTACATTTTCAATTTGTCATCATACCCCATTTTCCCTTCCCCGCCAACCTTGACAAAATGCCATTATTATGCTAGTAACTAGCGCATGAGCTCTTTGAATGTTACATATAGGCTATTATGTATGTTCATTGCCGTATTTTATATGGCGTTGGGCATATATGAACTGGCCAACGGGTGGGTCTTGTTTGGATGTATCGAAATGGGAATTTCTTTGATAAGTGGGTATCTTGCCGCCGTCAAGTGGTGATTTGCCCCTCTTTTTTTACACAAGCCATTCATTTTTGGAAATTCCCGATTGTAAAATTATGCCTTTCAAGGTGCGCGGATTCAATGATTTTGCACCGTGAAATGGAATGCAAACTTGATGTATTTTGCCGTTAATGCGGCCGACATAGAAATAATGACTGCCTTTGGCATGATTGAAAACAAAACCGCGCGCCTTTAAAAAGCGCACCGCATCTTCCGCCGTCCAATTATTGATTCCGCGAGACATCAAGCAGAAATTAGAACATTTTTATCGGCATTGATGTTGCCAAAGAAAAAAATCTCTTTTGACGGAATTTTCTTTTCGCTTACCAGAGACTGCCACATTCGCTCATATTCCGGATCGGCTTCTTGATTAAGAACGGATGAGCCATTGATTTTTTCTGCAGATTCCAAATACCCGACAATCGCCTCAAACAAAAGCAACATCGCCTCGCGAGGCGTGTCGCCGCTTTCCACAATGTTTAATTCCAGCGCCGCGCCATACCAAGTTTTCCCTTCGCGAAAAACAATGCACCGGATATTTTTTTTTGCCAAATTTTTTGAATTCATATCCCCTATACTATGATCTGTTTTTCGCGGTAACGATTTGTTTTTTGCATTCACCCAGCTCAATTTCCAGGCGCAAAACTCGTTGTTCTATCGCGTCCAAGTCTTTTTTATCGGCCTTTTTGTCCAAGGCGGTCTTGATTTTGCCAATCTCATCTTCAATGGAAATCAAATAACTTACAATAGTTTTGAAACTGTTCTTCATTTCCGTTTCCATGGAATCCATCCGACCCTCCAAAGAATGCATTTCCCCTTCCACTGAAACTATCCGTTTTTCCACGGATAACACGCGACCGTCCAAATTGTCAATTTTTTTGCCTAACTTTTCATCCAAATTATCAATCTTTTCATCCAACTTTAACTGGCCGTCAATAAGACGGTTGATAGTTCCTCCTATTTGCCCAACCTCGCCATCAAGCTTGGTAAATTTTGTGTCCAGCTGGCTTACTTTGCCATCAAGCTTGGTAAATTTTGTGTCCAGCTGGCTTACTTTGCCATCAAGCTTG
>DAOSDI010000035.1:0-8964 GCA_035362275.1 Candidatus Pacearchaeota archaeon
ACCCATATCAATATCGGGGAAAGCGAAGCAAGAAAAATTCTAACCTTTATCAAGCAATGCAAATAATGGATATTGAAAGCAGGAAGGAGTGGGAGGGGATTTTGGAAAAATGCGAAGATAAAACGTTTCTCTCCTCATGGGAATGGGGGGAGTTTTGGGCGGGGCAAGGGAACAAAATCAAGCGGCTGGGGGTTGGGGATAAGTCGGGGTTGAAAGCGATTGTGCTGGCGGTTAAAATAAAAGCGAGACGAGGCACTTATATCCTGATACAGCATGGACCGAACATAATTGAAACAAATCCGGAGGAAATAAAAAAGATTCTCAAGGAATTATTTTTTGGGTTGGCAAATTGGGGTAAAAGCGAGGGCGCGAGCTTCATTCGTTGCGCTCCAATGCTGGCGCGAACCGAAGAAAATTTGACATTGCTTAAAAACCTGCAATTTCCCGAATTCCGGTTTTTGCTTTTTCAATCTCAGTTTTTAATTTCTCCGATGCATGCCAATGCTTACGAAGCGACATGGAAACTGGACATTATGCCCCCCGAGGAAGACTTGATGAAGGCAATGCGCAAAACGACAAGATATTTAATCCGGCAGGTGCAGAAAAATCCGGAAATTAAAATTGAAATGAGCGACAAGCCCGAAGATATTGAGGTTTATCAAAAATTAAACGAGGCGGTAGCCAAGCGGCAGAAGTTCTCGGCGTTCGGGCGTGATTATATCAAGCGCGAATTTGAAACTTTCGCCAAAAACGGCCGAGCGCGGTGGTTTGTCGGAAAATATAAAAACAAACCGGTTTGCGCGGCGTTGGTAATATTTTGGTCGGGAATCGGTTTTTATCATCAGGCCGCGTCGTTGGGCGAATATTCCAAATATTCCATACCTTATCTTTTGCAGTGGGAAGCGATCAAAGAGGCCAAGCGCCGCGGGTGCGGATTATATGATTTTTGGGGCTATACCGATCCGAAAAAATATCCGAAGCATCCCTGGGCGGGCCCAACGCTGTTTAAAATGGGTTTCGGCGGAGAAAAATACGAGTATGTTAAAACGATGGATTTGCCGCTGTCGTGGAAATATTGGCCCACCCGCTTATTTGAGAAGGTCAGGAAATTGAAAAGAGGCCTGTAGTTATAAATTTAAAATTAAAAAATCAAAATGAAAAATGACAATTAAAAATTTAAAATGTCGCTAATATCTTGTTTCGCATTTATAATTTTTCATTTTACACTGTCATTTTTATTTTTGATTTTTTAACTTTTAATTTTTTATCAATGGTTCGGAAAACCTATAAAAAGCCGCATCGGGCGAGAAGAAAAAAACCGCTTTGGGCGAAAGCCGGGTTTTGGCGCGCGATTTTTATGACGGGCGCCGGGGTGTTCACGATCTGGCTGGTTTGTTTTTCGCCGGTGTTTGAAGTGAAAGAGATTGAAATCGCCGGCGCGCAAAAAATAGAAGAACGGGAATTTGTTGATGTCATTGAAAAAAGCGTGAACAAAAAAATCGGCCTTTTTGATTCCAAAAGCATTTTGCTTTTCAATCTTGACCAAACCAAGGGGGAATTGCTGGCGCGCCTGCCGCAAGCGCAGGAAATCAAGATTGAAAGAGAGTTCCCGTCAAAGATTATCGCATCGGTGCAGGAACGCCGCGCCGCCGCGGTGTTTGAGAGCCAAGGGAAGCTTTATTCTTTGGATGAAGCGGGGGTGGCGTTTGAAGAATGCGCCGATGCCGCCGGCTTGATAAAAATTGGCGGCGGTTCCGCGGCGGTGGACATCGGCGCCAAAGCGATTGAAAAAGAAGTCCTAAACGGAATTTTGCGCATTGTCAGCGAACTGCGCGCCTCCACTGACATTCCGTGCGACGAGGCCGTCATTGCCAGTCCGGAAAGGGTTAATCTGCCGGTCAAAGAGGGTTGGCAAATCTATTTCAATCCCCGCAAAGACGCGGAAAGCCAAATTATCAGACTGCTGGCGGTGATCAAAGAAGATTCTTTTCAAGAAAAAAGAGACAATTTGGAATATCTTGACGTGCGCTTTACCCGCGTCTACTTGAAAGAAAAAAACGCCAGTCCCGCGGAGGAAGAAAAAACGGAAGAAGGGATAAACTGAAGCTGTTGCCGCGATATTGTTAAAAATTATGGGATTTTACAAAAGACAACTTTATATTCCCGGATCAAAAACGCCGTTTGCGCTGAGCCGTTCCAAAGCGGATATGTTTTTGAAATGTCCGCGCTGTTTTTATCTGGATGTGCGCTTGGGCATCAAAACGCCGTCAATGCCGGCGTTTACGTTAAACAGCGCCGTGGATCATTTGCTCAAAAAAGAATTTGACATTCGGCGGGCAAACGGCGCGGCCCATCCGTTGATGGCGGCCTATGGCATTGACGCGGTGCCGGCGCAACACGACGAACTGGAAATCTGGCGTGAGAATTTCAAGGGAATCCGGGTTTTGCATCCGGAAACCAATTTTGAACTTTTCGGCGCGATTGATGATCTATGGATAAACCCAAAAGGGGAATATCATATCGTTGATTACAAGGCCACCAGCACCGTCAAAGAAATTGATTTGAACGACCAATGGAAAAAATGGTATAAAATCCAGGCGGAATTCTATCAATGGCTCCTGCGCGCGCGGAATTTCGCCGTCAGCGATACCGCTTATTTCGTGTTTGCCAATGCCTCCAAAGACCGGGAAGCGTTTGACGGCAAATTGGAATTTCAGGTAACAATCGTGCCCTATGAGGGCAATGACGCATGGGTGGAAGGAACGCTGGCAAAAATGAAGGAATGTCTTGATGCGGATAACCCGCCCGAACCCGCGCCGGATTGCGAACACTGCCGATATATTGAAAAAGCCAAAGCGGTTTAGTGCCACATTAACTTAATTTTGTCGATTCAGCAGGATTCCCTTGGCCCAGATTCTAGGCGCAAGGAGCGAAACGTACCCTTTGCGTATCGCACAGGATACAGTTTCGTCGTCGTTCGTCGAAATCTGGCCGGATTTCAACGTTCTGAATCAACAAAATTAAGTTAATGTGGCACTAGATTTGTCCACAAAAAAATGATCAAGCAGGCATTGTATGTTTTTTTGGCGGCGATATTGCTGGCGGTAATCGCCGGCACGGCTTTTGAGTTGGAGGGCGGATCGCGCCAGCCGCAAGGAACCATCACGATTTTGCGCGGCCAAAACGCATTGCAAATTGCCGCGGATTTGAAATCCGAGGGCTACATCAAGAATAAGCTGCGGTTTTTGTTTTATCTGGCGAGGGATGGCCAGTGGCGCAATTTAAAATCCGGAGAATATAATCTGATCGGATTGGATGATCGCCAAATCATTGAAAAAATGGTTTCCGGGCGGACCGCACCGAAAATCGCCACGATCATTCCCGGATGGACTGTGGCCGACATTCAAAAAAGCGCCGGCATTGTCAAGATTTTATCGGACGCCGATTTTGGCGCCGTTGACGTTGAGGCGCTCAAAGGCAAATTTGATTTTTTGAGGGAGATTCCCGCCGGCGGAGATCTGGAGGGATACCTTTTCCCCGACACTTATCAACTGCCGGAAAACGCCGCAATCAACGACTTGATAACGCCGGCGCTGGAAAATTTTTCCGCGAAGTTGGATTTGCTGGGGCGGGAAAAGATTGCTGCGAAAAATTTATCCGTACGCGGCGCGGTGATCATGGCTTCCATTCTGGAAAAAGAACTGAGAACTTTGGAAGATAAAAAAATCGCCGCCGGCATTTTGTGGAAACGGCTAAACTCGGGGATGCCTCTGCAAACCGACGCGACCCTGCTTTATTACAAGGCCGGCAGTCCGGACCGCATTAACAAAGATTCGGATTCGTCCTATAATACTTACAAGTACACCGGTTTGCCGCCGGGGCCGATTTGCAATCCCGGATTTGACTCTCTTGAAGCCGCGATTGAACCGATTGAGACCGATTATTGGTATTACCTTTCTTCATCCGACGGTACCACCATTTTTTCCAAAACCTACGACGAACACCTGCAAAACATCGCCCGCTACCTTGAATAAGATTTATTCTAAATGAAATAATTTTTAAAAAATATGGAAATTAAAAATCAGATCGCGTTTTCGGCCGCCATCATCAGTGCCGGCATCATTATTGCCACTGCCATCGGCGCCGACAGTTTTTTTCGCGCCCGGCAATTGTCAAACGTTTTATCAATCACGGGGTCCGCGGAAAAAAATGTGGCGTCCGACATCATCAAATGGCAAAGCTCGATTACGCGCAGTGTTAACGCCGATCAACTGGCGGGCGGAAGCGCGCAAATCAAAAACGATATTGACGTCATTAAGAAATATTTTACCCAGTCCGGAGTTTTGGATTCGGAGATTACCGTCAATCCCGCCACGGTCAATCCGGTTTGTGAGGGTCAGGGAGGAATGTTCTATGACCGTTACGGCAACCAGTCCTGCGGCAGCAGCCAGGCAATCGGGTATAACATTCAGCAAGTAATCATCATTGAATCCGATCGCGTTGACGAAGTTGCCCGGCTGGCGCAGAACGCCGCCGATGAATTTGTGGGACAGGGAATAATTTTCACCACGCAAAATTTGGAATATTATTATTCCAAATTGGCGGAATTGCGGCTTGATCTGCTGGCCGAAGCCACCAAGGATGCGCAGGAACGGGCACAGCGGATTGCTCAAAGCACGGGAAAGAAAATCGGCGTTTTACAATCGGCCAGCCAGGGCGTTTTTCAGGTGACCGCCAAGAATTCCGTGGAGGTTTCCGATTACGGCGCCTATGACACTTCTTCCTTGGAAAAAAAGATTACCGGCGTGGTGCGGGCATCATTCACCATCAAGTAGCATTGCTTATCAATCAAAAAACGGCGTGATAATCATTACCGCCGTTTTTTTGATTGACAAAAATATTTATTTGCCGTAAATTGGGATAAAATAAGGCAATGTCCTTAGGACATAAAGCGGCCGTATTGGTGCCCGGTTAAATTTTCCTCCCTAACCGGGTATCAACGCGGCCGTTTTTTGTCTTTGCCAGCGGACGCCAATCGGACAGGGTATTGCATAAATCGGGTAAAATCTGCTATCATCTATTAACGCCGCGGCCGGAGTTTTTTGCGGTCGCGGGCGAGGTCGACAAATTCAGCAATGCCAAGCGCAATGCCAATAAAGTTGAGGACTTTTAAAGTAAAAGAAAATATGCGAATCAAAACCAAGATTGTGTCGCTGGCCGCGGCAACTTTTGCCGGTTTGCTCTTGGGAGGAAATGCTTTTGCCGGCGGCGCGGAGCAAAATGCCGATTATCAAACGATATCGGCGCAAATCCAGGAAGTGCAGAAAAAGGTTTTGCAATTGATGGCGGAAACGCAGAGCGGGAAAAAAGCCGCTCCGGTCGTGAACATGGAATTAACTCCGGAAAAACTTGATAATATTGAAAGGGAAGTGACGCGAATCGCCAAAGAAACCGAGCGATTGAAAATCGAAGTCGCGATATATCTCACGCTGGAAGATATTCGCCGAAAAACCATGGAGTTGGCTACGCAGATCACCGCCGGTTTAAATGTTTCCGCGTCAATGATTGCGGCGGCGCCGGCCGCGCCGATTGTTGCGGCCTTGCCCGCGGATTTGCCGGCCTCAAAACCGCAAGCAAACGAAGAGATTGAGGCGCAAATCGCGATTGTCCGCCGCCAGATTGACGAGTTAACCGAAGAAATGGTGGCGCAAACCGCGGCGGAGAAGGAGATTCCGGCCGAAGAAAGAACCGTGGCCGGGACCGAAGATGAAGGCGCAAAGGGGAATGTTGCGGCCTCCGAAGAAAAAGACGCTTCCTTGACCGTGGAAAAAAACGGCGGCCAAGATAGCGCGGAAACGAAAGGAGGTTTGTGGCAAGCCGTGGGAGATTTTTTCAAAAAACTTTTTGCTTTCTAATTTTGATTGCCCAAGCGCCGGTGCCTGTCCGGCGGCAAACAATTGAACGCGGCGGCAGACCGCGTTTTGTTGTCTTCAAACGCCATAAAGGTTATAATTGACAATGGATAAGATTGGATTTTCCAAATTGCATATGAAAAACCTCAAAAATAATTTGCGGCAATTTTTTTTGCCGTGCGAAGAAAATGGCGGCCGCGCCCGGATTTTTTCAGGTAATTTTTTATTGTTTTTTTTGATCGGTATCGCAGTTTTGAAAATCGGATTTGCGCTGTTTCTGCATTCGTTTTCGGGAAATCCTTTTTACGCCGACATTACCAAAACCGCGCTGATTGATCTGGCGAATTATGAACGTTCCCGAAGCAATTTGCCGCCGCTGGCGGAAAATCCGGTCTTGAATCAGGCGGCATATATGAAGGCGCTGGATATGGCGCAGGGCGGCTATTTCAACCACGTGAGCCCTTCGGGGGTTAATCCTTGGCACTGGTTTTCCAAGGCCGGATATAATTATCGTTATGCCGGTGAAAATTTAGCCATCGGATTTTTGGATTCCGGGGAGGTCCAAAAAGCGTGGACCGCATCGCCGACCCATCATGCCAACATTATTAACAATAAATATCAAGAGATCGGCATCGCGGTTTTAAAAGCCAACTTTCAGGGAAATCCCGCCACGATCGTGGTGCAGATGTTCGGCGCCCGGTCCGGCCGCAAGGAAGCCGCGCCGGCGGGCACCGCATTAAGCCAGGCGCCAACGGCACCGGAGGAAAGCGAAGTAGCCGCCCGCGGCGTTTTGGGCGCGCAGACCGCCGCGCCGGATCAGAATTCGGCGGGATTTAAGATTGCGCAATTTTTGGCGCGGGATTTTTATTTTGTAATGCAGTGGACGGTTTATTTGTCTTTGGTCGCGGTGATATTGCTTTTGTTGGTCAATTTCACTCTTAAAGCGGATTTGGCGCACGGAGATCTTTTGGCGAAAGCCGTCGGATTTATCGCCGTGATGATCGTTTTCGCGCTTCTGGACTACGGGTTGATTGCGGCCCTGGTTCCCCGAAATTTTGTTGTTTAATCCCTCCTTGTCCCATGGCGAATGCAAAAAAGAGAAAAAAAACTCGCCGGAGGTTTTGGAACAGTCCGTTTTTACCGCTGGCGCTTTTGCTGGCGTTTTTGGCGTTGATTGCGCTGTTTTGGGGCAACATTTCCTGGGTCGTGAACGCCAATATCTGGCGGCAAATTTTATCGGACGCGTTCCCGCAAATTTTTCCGCGGCCGTATGTTTTGGTCGTTAAGAATCCTACTTTGATTTCCGGCACGCCGGAAGTTGACAATAAACCGGCGATCAAGTCGCCGGGGGCGGAAAATTCTCCCGCCTCGGCGCAAAAACCCCGGCGCGATATGCTCACCATTCCCGGAATCAACATTACCGCGCCGATTATTACCGCCAAGACCGGCGACGCGGAAGTTATTTCCGGCTTGCTGGATTCGGGCGTGGTGCTCTATCCGGGTTCGGCGCCATTCGGCGAGAACGGACAAACCGTCATTCTGGGACACAGCGCGCCAGCCGGCTGGCCGAAAATTAAATATGAATGGGTGTTTTCCAAGATTAACGAGCTGGAAAAAGGCGATATGGTGGTGGTAACCTATGACAACATCACTCGCTATTATAAGGTGGCCGGATCACAGATCGTGAATCCCAAAGACGGCGTGCCGGCGCCCACGGTGGAAGGCAATTCGCTGATGCTCATCAGTTGCTGGCCGCCGGGCAAGGACACCAAACGTATCGCCGTGGAAGCCGAATTATAAAACCCCCTCGCCGGGGTTTTGCATTATTGCGTCCATACCCGCCGTCCGGTACCGCTCACCGGGTTTAAAATTAAAGGGGTCTATCCCTCGTTACCGCGAGGGTTAGACCCCTTTAATTTCGCGCCTACAATCCTTTCCCAGGGTCTAACCCCCGCGATTACACGGGGGGATAGACCCTTAAAATACAAGGATACGTTACCCCAGTGAGCAGTTACGGCATCCGCTCTTGACAAAAACTAAAAAATATGCATAATTAAAACCAATAGTTCTTTGAGGTGAAGTAAGAATGAGAATAAGAATAATGCCGCTGGTAGCGGCAATGGTTCTCGCGCTTTGCGCGAGTGGTATCGCTGATTGCAAAGACCCACTGCTTGCGGGACAATCAACTACTGCGGCGGCTTCTGCCACTGCCACTGCCACTGCCACCATAGAAACATATTATCAAGTTGTCGGAGATCCCCTAAATGGGGGATACTATAAGGCAGTCCTCCCAGGCCAAACAACTTCGTCAACATCGGCCGAAGTTAAAACTGTTCCCAATGCTTGGGTGACAGGGGCCATGGAATGGGCAGCTGGGATGTATGGCATAGGGCCTGAGGCCTTAAATAGGGACATTCCGGCGGGAACCGTTTATCTTGGTTCTGAAGGAGCCTTGATGAATGCGGTTACTGGGATTCCGCAAGCCACTGCTAAGGGATTTGCAACAACCTTGGTCAGTCGATGGAGCGGAGTAGGCTACAGCGGCAATTTTGCCTTTGCCGCCGCCTACGGACAGAATATTATGAAGCCTGGCACCTTGGAAGGTTCAATAAGCACGATCGTAATTCTGGTCTTCGATATTCAAAGCCAGAAGGTTGTGCCCTATTACTTCTGGGTCAATACCTTAACCCAGAAACCGGTATATGAACCTTTCCCCTGCTTCGCATGAAGCAACCATAACGTAATTTTTTTAACGGGTGGTTGCTTCTCTTTTTCTTTTATGCTATATAAACTTAATCTTAAATAAGACGTTGTCCTATTGACATTTTATTTAATTTAATATTTAATATAAGATATAATCTAGCAACTGTATACTGTATAAAATATAATAAATCTAATAAAATTATTATGGCAAATCACTTTTTTATTAAAAGTTTAGTTTTTCTTGGTGTAGTTTTTTTAGTTGCTGTGTTTTCCAATGAGCAAATAAACGCGGCATTTACCACCGGTACTCCGGTAACTTCTTCATTTACCACCGGTACGCCAACAACCT
>DAOSDI010000036.1:0-6346 GCA_035362275.1 Candidatus Pacearchaeota archaeon
GAGCGGTAATATTGATTTCCGGAATCATAATTATATCGGCCATCGGCGCGTCCGGTGCGGTGGACGGTTGCACCGGCACGATCGCCACCTTTGTTTCACTAATATTTTCCTCAAATGCCGGCTCTTGATATTCTTCGTTTGCCGGTATTTTTGCAGTAATTTCCGGTGTGGAATCCGCCGCCGGTACGGAATTTTCCGGCGGCTTTCTCTCTGCCAACTCCCGCGTGGCCGGCGACGTCGCCAGATCGCTGAATTTGGGCAAGGATTGCCAAAAATCTTTTCCGGCGGGCGACATCAAAATCAGCAAGATTAATGCCAACACCGCCAGCGCAAAAATTATATAGTCTTTGTAGGACATATTGCTTCTTAATTGATTAGTCCCATCCTACATAAAAATCTCCCGCCGGTCAATATGAATTTTAAACTTTGAATTCCTGACATTTTTTGCGGTCGCAAAATTTGTCAGGAATTCAAAAAGTGTTGTGATATAAAATCAAGCAGACCGGCCGCCGCCGGAAAGCAAATCATTTACCAAACCAAACAAAAAAACGGCACAACTGCCGAAACCAATTATTTCAGACCGAAAAAATCGCGAACCGGCTGGTCATCTTCAATTTCTACGGCGGTAATCACTTTCATATCCCCCTTTTCAAGACCGAAAAAATCGCGCAAAATACTCATTTCTTTTTTAAACTCATAGGGGCAAACCCAAACGCTCTTTTGTAATTGATAAAGTCCCAGCTCCTTGATTTTGCCGCGCAACGCCTCTCTTTTAATTCTATAATTTTCCTCAACGTCAAATATCAGCACCCGCCATTTTTTGTCCCAATTTTCCGCAGTTTTAATTTTCAAATCATCAATTTTGTATTTCCCGGCCCGCTTCTTCCCCTCATCGGTGAGCGAAATATAAATTTGATTGCCGCGATATTCAACATTAACCAGCCCTCTTTTTTTCAAATAATAAAATTTATTTTGGATTTTTACTCGGTTGTCATCGCGATTGTCCGCAAGCTTGTCTTTGCCGAACATTTTTTCTTCCAAAAAATCGTCTATCCGCTTCTGCCTGGCCCTTGAAGATATTCTGCCCGGCTCCATTGACAACAACATTAATCCGCCGACAATTTCCAGCGATTCAATAATATGCCTGATTGCGTTGAATATTTTTTCCTCGGGCATAAATTTTTCGTTCTTGACAATTATTATACTGAAATATTCAATTCCTGACAAATTTTGCGACCGCAAAAAATGTCAGGATTTGGAAATGCGGGGGTAGATTTATAAAAAAACAATCCTCAGTCAGAGCGATGCGGATTGCCGGACAATGCCGTTTCTTGCAAGACAATATCAATCCAAAAAAACAAGAAAGGCTGTTGGGATTAAAGTAGGAAGCGAGGGGCAAGAGTTAAAGGGAGTCGAAGGGGGTAGACTCTTGCTTGCCTCGCATATGCCATCCGAAAGGCAGAAATGAGCAAATGGAGGGATGTAGCTTCGGATGGCCTACCTTAATGTAAGCATATAATGAAAAAATTGTCAAGGGCGGCGGGTGGAAATGGACGGATTAGCGAAAACCGGCCGGAAAATCCGGCCGGGGGATTTCTCCGGCGTTTCGTTGATAACTGATAGAAGATAATCAATAATCAATAAGTGATAAGTGATAAGTGATAAGTGATAAGTGATAATTAGGGGGGTTATTTTTTGGGTTTGGCGGGGACCAAAATCAAGTCGGGGCGGCAGAATTCGGCGCGCAGTTTGGCATAGATCATTGCCGTTGAAAATTCGTCGCCATAGTCGCCGCCTTGGGGCAAGGCAACGCCGCAAACCCCCGTGGCCACCGAAGTGGCGCCCAAAACCCCCTTGTTTAAACCAGCCACCTGATCGGCAAGATTGTTCACCTTTTGGCGGATCGCCTCAATCTGGCGCGCAATCTCGTCCAAATCAATCGCCGCGCCCGCCACCTGCGGAGTTATCCCCCCGCCCGCGTTCGGCCCGTAGCCGGGCATATACTGGCCGGAGCTGGAACCCGAAGATCCGCCCGAAGCGCAAGCCTGCGTGTTGCAAGATTGTTGGGCAGAACCCTGGCAATCCGCGCCGCCGTTGGCCGGCGCGGGATTGGTGCAAGTGCGCGTTTGCGTGCCGCCCCCGCAGTCCGCCGAACACGCCCCCCAATCGCTCCAGCCCCCGTCAACCGGATCGGAAGTTTGGCCGTAGGTGCAGGAACCGTCGTCTTGCGTGGCCGAAGAATTGTAGTTGGTAGCGTCGGGATCGGTGCAACCCGGAACCGGATCGGGCAGAGCGCAAGAAGCGTCGGCGACGGTTTGCGTGAGCGCCGTGCAATAATCAAATTGCGTGGTTTGCGTCCGCGTTTGATTCATCGTGCCATTGCCCGCACAGCCGCTGTTTTGCCACGGCGAATAACCGCAAGCGCAAGCCGCATCGCTTTCCTCGGCGGTGAAAGTTCCCGAACAATAGGATTGCCCGCCGAGAGAATATTCCACCCGCGCCATCCCGTCGGCAAAACAAGCCCGGCCGGTTTCGGTTTGCGAACACCCGCAAGTTGCATCGCCGACAATCTGCTCGTTGGTTTTTGCGCCGCCATATTGATCGGTGCAAGATTGCGTCTGCTTGCGCTTGCCCCCCTCATCGTTGGAAACGCATTCGGCATTGGCCCAATCCAAGCAAGTCCAAGTTGACTCGCAATCCGCGTCATCATCATTGACCAAATCACCCTTGGCCGGACAATAGGAGAAATTATAAGTGTAGGAAGTTGTTGAAGCCCGCGGCCCGGTGCAATCCTTGGTTGAAGATTCCTCACAGTCGCAATCCGGATGCTTTTCATATTCCTCGCTCCCCGCCGCCTCGCAAAATTGCGGAAAATTCCACGAATAATCCTTTTTGGCCCAACCCTCCTTGAAACAAGTTTCCGCCCCGTAAATTTTCTGGCAATTCGCCTCGTTGTAGAACGAACAGGAAACAATGTCCAAAACGCCCAGATCAATATCCTTGACCCGGTTGTTGGCCAAATCAAACGTCCCCAAACTCGCCCCGCCATTGTTGGAAATTGAACACACCCCGTTGACCAAAGTGTAATCCGCCTGCGGCGTTTCCGTCACATTATAGGTTCCCGCGTCCAGCGACACCGGATCCGTCTTGCCGTCATTTTCCACCTTCGTCGCCGCCATCGTGCCCCCCACATTAAACTCCCAGCCCGCCCCCGCCGGCACCCAATTCCCCTCCTTGCCAATAAACTTCCCCACCGTAATCGTCCCCCCGCACATCCCCGCCGCCAAATCCCGCAACGCAATCTTCAATTCCTCAAAATCCGCCACATTATAATGGTCGCCCGCCACATTCCCCGAAATTTTCCGCAAATTCGCTTCATTAACATCATCGCCAACCCCCAAGGTAACAATGCGCGTGTTGTAAGCCTGCTTCACATCATTGGCCGCAATAATCGCGTTCTCCAAATCATTATTATCAGTCACCAAGCCCGTGCCAAAATTTTCATTATTAACCGTAGGATTGCCATCGGAGGCAAAAACTATCAAATTATGCCGACAATCTTCGTTGGGCAAAACACTTTTGGCCATAATCAGCGCATCCTGCCAGTTTGTTCTCGTATTATAAGCATAGGCCAAAGAATTCACCGCGGACTTTGCCAAATCGGCATCATTGGTAAATCCTTGCCGCACCACCGCCGTGGTATTGAAACTTATCACCGCAAATTCCGTGGGAGTCCCCGTTAAATCATCAATCAACGCCACAAACGCGTCTTTTTCCTGCTGAATTTCATCGGCATCAATGCTCCCCGATTGGTCAATCACCAGGGCCAAGTCCAAACCGCAATTCTGCGGCAAAATCGGATTGGCAACCGACGCGGTTTCGGCATATGCCGTAAAAGATATCAGTATTTGCGGTAAAATTACTGCAAAGGCCAGTACCAAAACATAAAATTTCTTGGCAAAAGCAAAAACCGCTCCCCCCTGCTTGACCGTGGCCTTACGCTTGTGCGCTCCGATTTTTTTTGTCATAATTTTTAAAATTATGTGTTAGAAGATTCTATAACTTGGTTTTTCTTATTTTTAATTTTTTTTACTACTATTGCCAATACAAGCAATGCCAATATCCCGCCCCCAACCACAATGTATAAAATACCCCCCCTCTTAATGACGGAAGATATATTTGCTAATATAATATTTGTTTGAGGATTATCACCAACATTAAGCGTAAATGTTTCTGTGTCCATTTCTTTATCGCCAACAGCAGGAGTAATCAAAACTTCATACAAAGCACCTTTCTTTTCTGATGCTGGAGGAGTCCAATTATAATTCATCCTCCTTGAACTCATGGGGGCTATAGCCACACTATCATCAGGATAAGGAAAAATTACATTAGTAATTTCATTTCCCTTATCAAGGGCTTTAAACTTCACAATCGGTTTGATATTGACATTTCCCTTGTTATGGTAAACAACAGTAAAATTAAATGCTTCTCTTTTATTTAAGAAAATATTGCCCGCAAGAACATCCGCCTCATAAACAAGGGTTTGTTCGCCTCCAACCTTAATCGTGACCTCCCTGGGAACTTCAAAACCGATTTGCGCAGTGTTTTTATTAGAAGTTTCGCTTGGTTTGGTTCCCGCAACAACACTGCCCTTATATCCACCGTTTGCGATAAAATCAGGGATTTTAAAAATTACCGAAGCATAGCCATATGACTGAGGGCCAACACTTAAAGACTCTATTGGTTCTTTTTTTTCCGTATCGTCAATATCAAAAAAAGATGCCCAGCCTTCAATTTGCCCGGAAGTTTTCAAATATACATCTATGGATTTATTCTCTGTATTAAAAACAGAAACAGTTGTTTCGTAATTTTCGCCTCGTTGCGCATTTTCAATAATAATCGGCTGAACTGACTGGCCTAGGCCAAGAGCCAGAAAGGGAAACCCAAGTGTGATAGAAGCAGTAATCACCAAAAGGGATTTTTCAATAATTTTAGGCATGATTAAATGAGGGGTTAAATTACATATTAAATACCTTATTAAACGAAAAAGTCAAGCGCCCCAGGGGCGCTTGACTTTTTGCTAATAACAACCACAGATTATTGGCCCCAGAAATCTTCTCCATACCCTGTGCATGTGGTTTCCTCAAAATCAACCGGATTTGCAGTCAAGGTCATAGCACCAGTATAATCAGTGCCATCGCCCGTTTGCCTCACGGTTACCCAGAAATCCATTTTCTGTTTTTCGGACATCCCAAACACGGTAAGTAAATCCGTTGTAGTATTGGGGCCATAGGTAACTTTAGTATGAGTTGTGTCACCCACGCGCGCGGCATATACAATGTCAGTCGCCAACGGCAAACCCATTTGATCCTGGCTGATAGACAATCTCATTCTCGTATTGCCGATATTTTTAACAGTCGGCGCTGCAGTTGTGAGCAAGTCATAATCACCAGCAGGAGCCATAGCCTGATTCATCAATTGAACAGTGCCATAATCGACTGTAGTAAAATCCGTGACAACACCAGCCATCGGCACATACAAAAAGTAGTTGCTAAACAAAGTCGTACCATTCAAAGTGTCTTGAGCTTTAATGGTAACTTTGTAATTTCCAGACGGATCTTCGTAATCAATATTGAACGGTCCACAATAAATTGCCGCGTGGCCATTGTGCAATTCGTTCATAATCTCATCGTAGGTGTAGGTCGTCGGATCAGAAAATGCCACCAATCCTTTATCGTAAGCACCAGTAAATCTAGTTTTTGCCGCACCTGCTTGCGTATCAGGATTATATGTTCTGGTCAATTCATAAAGCCAATCGGGATTCTTGCCAGCACATTCCGGACCCTCAACTTGCGCCTTCACCGTAGCGATTGTTCCCAATCCTTGAGGATCAGTAACAACCGTACAAACAGTAATCTCTTTTTTTGCGCCATCTACCAAGGGCGGGTTGAATTGTGAACCAGAAGTAAGGTGAGTCGGGTCACCGCTTTCACGGTTAGCAACACCCATTTCTTCTTCCCACTTTGCTTTAACAATAGGATTTTGATTGCCGGTAGTATCATTAATCACAGAAAGTTCTGTGGTAATCGGCAAATCATAATCTGCAGGATTGGTTTGGGCCAGGGCTTGCGCCGGGCCGGCGACCAATGCCGCCAAGGTCATCAAGGCGACAAATTTTTTTAATGTCTTCATATTTTGTTTTTTGCTTCCCCCGCCAACAATCAAAATTCAATCTCCTATTTTTCCGCAATGCTCCAGCCTTCGCTTAGTGGAGGTCAAACCTCCACTGAACCTATTTTTCCGCAATGCTCCAGCCTTCGCTTAGTGGAGGTCAAACCTCCACTGA
>DAOSDI010000036.1:6446-8461 GCA_035362275.1 Candidatus Pacearchaeota archaeon
ATCGCAGGATTTTGAATGTTTAATTTGGCAGGGATTTGTTAATTCTTTGGATTTTGAAAGAATCCTAACTTGTAAATATCCTACTCTTCCTGTTCCCGATATTGAGTCTTGGCGCTTGATTCCAGCAATCCTCGACAGGTTTGTTGAGGATCACCTCAACAAGAACCCTTTCGCAATATCGGACACGGAATTTCGGATAAGTCCCGGTCGACCGGCTTCCCGCGAACCCGGAATACAAATGCAGAATGCTTTTGGAGGGGTCTAACCCTTGCGAGTACACAAGGGTTAGACCCCAAAATGCAAATTGCAAATTGCAAATGCGGGTTCGCGGCTCCTCTATTGAATTTCGGCGGCGTGATTTCGACAATCCGTTTCGCCTACTTTTTTATAAAGTGCGGGTGATTTCCAAAATTTGAAGATGTCCTCGCTCAAATTTTGAAAATCATCCGGACTCTATTGTCCAAAACGCAAAATAAGAAATGCAAGTTTTGAAGGGGCCGCACCCTCATTCCGCTTCGCTGCACAGGAGAACGACCCCTAAAATGCGGAATGCAAATACAGACGCAGATTCTTAAATCTATTCCGCGGGAATGGCAATTTCTTCGGTTTTCGCCTTGAAGCCGGAATCATCATCGGATAACACGCTGTTCAAAAGAGGCAGGCTTTGATCGCCTTGGGGCGCGGCCACGCCGTTGATCGTCATTATTCCGGTGTAGTCGGTTTGTCCGGCGGCAATTTCGGGCCCGCCTTCGCCGGAAGCTACGGCGTGGCGAGGAAAATTCAGCACCCTGACGGAAAATTCCATTGCCGCCGATTCGCCGGCCGGCAACACTTCGGGCAAAAGCACCATTTCAAAAGGATCATAGAAAATCCACTCGCCGCCCGCCGCGCGCGCGCCGTACTGGATGTTCCACCGGCCGTCCTGCCCGCGTCCCAGCCCCATATCGTCCTGCCAAATCATCACCGCCGCCGGCACCCGGCCGATATTGCGGATAATGGCCGAGGTAATTTGCGGCGCGATCGTTTCCTGATCCTCGCCAACCTGCCCATAGTAGACATTGGTAAACTCAATCTCAATCAACGAATCCGTGGTCGTGGCCGAGGAATCATCATTGATAATTGATAATTGATCATTAACAATTTCCTCCGTAGTGGTAGTGGCCGAGGAATCATCATTGATAATTGATAATTGATCGTTCAACTCATCTTCCGATTGATCATTGATAATTTCTTCCGTGGTAGTGGCCGAGGAATCATCATTGATAATTGATAATTGATCATTCAACTCATCTTCCGATTGATCATTGATAATTGATAATTGATCATTCAATTCATCTTCCGATTGATCATTGATAATTTCTTCCGTGGTGGTAATGGCCGAGGAATCATCATTGATAATTGATAATTGATCGTTCAACTCATCTTCCGATTGATCATTGATAATTTCTTCCGTGGTTGTGGCGGCATCCGAGGAATCATCATTGATAGGTGATAATTGATCGTTCAATTCATCTTCTGGTTGATCATTAACAATTTCTTCCGTGGTGGTCGTGGCCGAGGAATCATCATTGATAATTGATAATTGATCATTCAACTCATCTTCCGATTGATCATTGATAATTTCTTCGGTGGTGGTGGCGGCATCCGAAGAATCATCATTGATAGGTGATAATTGATCATTCAACTCATCTTCCGGTTGATCATTGATAATTTCTTCCGTGGTGGTGGCGGCTTCCTGCGCCAGCAGAGACATTGGCACGATGGTAAAAAATACAAATGCGATAATTGTCAAGCCGACAAAAAAACGAAACACCGGCGAGGTTTTTGCGTGCAAAAACCACATTGGTGTTTCGTTTTTCCGATAATTTTCTCTCGCAAGCGCAGAATTCGCGAACATCATCGTTGCTTGTCCGTCTCCCGCGGATAGCAAAATTATTCCCTTTCCTCATCGGGATTATGTCATCCTAACAAATCCAAAAACCCTGTCAATGTTGCCAAAATCAATTTTTATTGTC
>DAOSDI010000037.1:0-7891 GCA_035362275.1 Candidatus Pacearchaeota archaeon
TTTCTTTATTTTTTGCGAATCATAATTATCCGGTTTCTCAAAAGCATTTAATAAAATCATTCTCTCGTCGCAACAAAAATAAATTACTCTAATAAGGATATTTTTGTTTTTTCTGTGACGAATTTCAAAAAAATTATAATCATGCAATGGTTTTGATATCGGCGGATGCGGATGGCTTTTTTGGCAACTCAAAAAAATGATTTTGCTGTCAATGGCCGCAAGCAATGCCAAATCTTTGGCAACGCCAAGATCAAATTGGTTTAAATATCGCTTTACGGGAGAGGATTTTAAATTCGGATCATAATAATAAACAATGTTCATAATTTATACCGCCTCAATTAAAGCATTATATCTTATTGGATATAATTGTCAATATTAAACTGGATCTACGTAAAGGCGCGGCACAAATGCCGCGCTTTGGGGGTTTAGGCCGGGTTTTACATTACGGGCTGGACGGCGGGGTCTTCTTGATTTTCATCGGCCGGGGCGGCCGGCGGGGTTCCGGCGGAACGCGCCGGCGCGCCGATTTGGATGTTACTGGCGACGATACTGCCGTCCGTGCCGGCCGTTCCCGCCGCCGTCACCGACTGGCCAACCGCCAGATCGCCGGATTGCGCCGCGATAAAGTTGCCGATTGAGGTTTTTTCGGAAAAGAAAACGATTTTTGACGCACCATTCGCGGATTTGACGGTAACGCTGTCGCCGTCAACGGCGGTGATTTCACCGATAACCATTCCCCCGCCGCCATTGCGATTGGCGCGCGCGCCGCTATCCCCCGCCGCGACGCCGGGCATTCCCTGAAAATTCCTTGCCGCCGGAAACGCAGACGCGCTTTTGCTCTCTTGATACTTCATCCCGCCAAAAAACGCCCCTCCCCCAACCGCTACAACCACCAATGAAACAACGAATATATTTTTGCTCATAATATTAATTTTAAAATGTAAAAATCAAAAATCAAAATGACAATTTAAAATTAAAAATTATAATCAAAATTCCGCAAGGAATTTTACCTTAATTTTTAATTTTGATTTTTTAATTTTCAATTTTTCTTTATTCATATCTCAGTGCCGTGATCGGATCCATTTTGGCCGCGCGCGCGGCGGGATAATAACCGAAAACGATACCAATCACTGCCGACACGCCGAATGCCAGCAAGACCGATGCCAACGAAATCTCCGTGGCGGTATTGCCGAATTTTTCCACCGCCCAGCTGGCCAGTCCGCCCGCGCCCGCGCCGACAATGCCGCCCACAAAAGTGAGCGTCACCGCTTCGGCGAGAAACTGCACCGCGATATCACCTCTTTTGGCGCCCACCGCCTTGCGCAAACCGATCTCGCGCGTGCGTTCGGTGACGGTGGTGAGCATCATATTCATAATGCCAATACCTCCCACCAGCAAGGATATGCCCGCAATTGACGCCAGCAAAATCGTCAGCGTACCGGCGATTGACGACGCGCTGGCGACGATATCGGCTTGATTCATAATTTGGAAATCAATGGCGGCCTCATCGGTGATTTTGTGCCGCGTCATCAACAGTGCCGTGATGTCGGTTTCCATTTGCTCCAAAACTTCCTGGCTTTCCCCTTGGATATTGATCACTCCCACCCGGTCATTGCCCGAAATATATTGCTGAGCGGTTGACAGCGGAATATAAATTGCGTCATCGGCATTGCTCATCCCGCTCCCGCCTTTGGCGGCGGTAACTCCGACAACTTTGAAATCCATATTACTGAAACGAATTGTCTGGCCAATCGGATCAACCCCCTCGCCGAATAAATCTTCCGCGGTCGTCGGCCCCAGCACCGCCACTTTTGATTTGGCGTTATTGTGCGCCGGCGCGATAAACGAACCGCTCTCAATTTCAACATTGCGCACCTCTCCGTAAGTGTCGGTAACTCCATAGACCGTCGTGTTGGTATTGGTTCCCTTGGCGGTGATCTGCAATCGCGTGGAATATTGCGGCGCCACCGTCTTCACTCCCTCAATCTGTTCGGCAATCGCCTCCGCGTCGGCCAGCGTAAGTGTTTGCGCGCCGCCTCTGCCGGCACTCACCTGCTGGCCCACGCCGCGCTGCATTCCGGGCATCACCATCAATAAATTAGACCCCAGCGATTCAATGCTGGAAGTGATGGTTCCCGACGCCCCCTGCCCGATGGAAACCATCGCGATTACCGAACCGATGCCGATGACAATGCCCAAAACCGTCAATCCCGAGCGGGCTTTATTGGCAAGAAGGGAAAAAAATGTTTGCTCCAGTAAATCGGAAATTTTCATAAATGCGTTTTTAAAATCAGATTTGTTTCCGGTCGGCAACGCCGGGAATGCCGATTTTCTTGTTTTGGTTTTTGCGGTCGTCAACAATCATTCCGTCGCGGACGGCGATGATGCGATCGGCATATTCGGCAATGTCCGGTTCGTGGGTGATCAAAATGATCGTGTGCCCTTGCTTTTCATTCAATGATTGAAAGGTTTCCATCACGATTTCGCCGGTTCTGGTGTCCAAATTGCCGGTGGGCTCGTCGGCCAGAATGATTGACGGATTGTTTACCAAGGCGCGAGCAATCGCCACTCTTTGCATCTGGCCGCCGGAAAGCTGGTTAGTGCGGTGCTGATAATGTTCCGGGCCGAGCCCCGCCCTCGCCAGCGCGGCGCGCGCCCTCTCTTCGCGCGCGGATTTTTCAACGCCCGCATAAACCAGTGGCAAGCAAACATTGCGCAGAACCGTGGCGCGCGGCAAAAGATTAAACGATTGAAACACAAAACCAATCTTGTTTTTTCTGATTTCGGCCAGATCATCGTCGGAATATCCGGCGACATTTTTGCCGTCCAAAAAATAATCACCCGACGTCGGAGTGTCCAGCATTCCCAGAATGTGCATCAGCGTGGACTTTCCCGAACCCGAAGGGCCGATGATTGCCACAAACTCGCCGCTTTCAACGGAAAATGACACGCCTTTCAGCACTTTGGCGGCTTGGACTCCCCCCGCTTGATAAACTTTGGTGATATTTTTACACTCAATCATAATTTTATCTCATCGGCGCGCCCATGCCGCCAATATTAAACATTGAGCCGCCCGTTTGCGCCGGCGACGAAGACGCCGCCGCGCTTTGTTTGGAAGAGGACACCGCCACGCGGTCGCCCTCATTTATTCCCGAAATAATTTCCGTGTTTTGATCGTCGGATAAACCGATTGACACCGCTTGTTCACGCGGCACCGCATCGGCGCCTTCGCCGGATGACTCCATTAGAACATAGGCCGAGCCGTCATTGGCGGTTTTCACCGCCGTTGACGGTACCAAAAGAACATTCTGCTTAATCTGCGTGATCACCGCCGCCGACACGCTCATCCCCGATTTCACTTGCGGATTAACCTCGTCCAGAGCGATAACCACTTCATAGCTCACCACTCCTTGACTCACCGATCCCATCACGCCCACCTGGGCCACTTTGCCGGTAATGGTCAGTCCGTCAACCGCCGAAAACGACAGAGCGGCTTTTTGCCCGGCTTCAACTTTGGCAATATCCACTTCGTTAAGCGTAATTGAGGCAACTTGATTGCCGGTGATGATCGTCGCCACGGACGCTCCCGAAGAAATTTCATCTCCAGTTTTGATATCAATCGCGGCGACAACACCGTCAAACGGCGCCGTAATTATACAATCCGCCAGCGCCTCCCGCGCCGCGTCAAGCGCCCGTTGTTTTTGTTCCACCGCCAATGTTTTTGATTTGATGTCGGACTCATCGGGCGCTTGTTTCAATTTATCCAATGATTTGGTTTTTTCATCAAGAGTGCGCTCGGCGTTGATCGCCGTGCTCTCGGCATCGGCAATCGCCTGTTTTGCGGAAAGCAAATTGCTTAAATTGGAATTATTTTGAGTCGTATAGCTTGACAAAGACGACAAATGCGTTTCGCTAAAAGTTTGCGCCGTCAAATTTTGACTCTCCATCACGTCTTTGTAGCGCTGGATCAAAGTGGTTGTGTTTTTCAAGGCCTCTTGCGCCAATTTGGCAGTCTCGTAGGTTTGGTTGATCAAATTTTCTATCTCTTCGTTTGAGGATTCCCGGCTTGTTTTTTTATAATCGGTAAAATTCCGATCATACTGGTCTTTTGTTTGTCGCCACGCCGCCGCACTTTGCGCCACCAACAATGACGCCTGCGAATCGTAATCTTTGATGGCATCGGCATAATAATCAAGATAGGTGGGGTTTGACTGCGTTACGTATGAACTGGCACCGGCGACAATATCCTGCAATCCGGAAATAATCGCCGACAAGCCGGAAAACGCGCTCGCCGCCGAAGTAAATCCTTGTTTATATGATTGCGCCAGATCGTCCTGATCGCTTGCCAAAGATTCTTTGGCTTGAACCAGCGCGTTCTCCGCTTGGGTAAGGGTAAGATCGTCAACCGGATCATATAATTCGTCCAACGCAATTTGGGCGCTTTCCAGCGCCGCGCGCGCATCATAAACAGCATCTTGCGCGTCATCATCGTCAATCCGCGCAATGACGTCTTGCGCTTTCACGGATTGGCCGGCAACAACCGCAACTTCCAAAATCTTCCCGGCGGTTTTTGATTTTAACGCCGTTTCCCGCGCCGGCGACACCTGCCCGGTGCCGGAAACCGTTTGCATGATCGCGCCGGTTTCAACCGCGCCATAAGTATAAACCGTTTGAGTTTGGCTGACGGCATCGGGTTTCAAAAAATAATAACCGCCGGCCGCGGAAATCAAAATTGCGATCAATGAAATTTTTTTGTGTTTTTTTATGAAGGAAATCATATATATTATGTCAACGGATTTGCCGTTTAACGATTAATCTCAACAATGCCGAAAGCGTCTATTTGATCGCTCTTCCGATCGCCGATGACCGCCAATTCGTCGCCGATCTCAAACTGCGCGCCAAAGGGCAGGCGGGTTCGGGAATTTATCCTCACGATTAAATCTTCCCGCTGGCGGGTGATGATGATAAAATCCGCGCCGGCGATATTTTTAACCGTCCCGTAATAAAAATCATGGAAGCGGCGCGGCCCCAGATCGCGGTAAACCCCGGTGCCGCAGGGAGGCCCCTCTGGAACAAAATGCGCGGGTTCAAGCAAGCGGTCGCCGCGGGGACAGCGGGAAAGATTTTCGTGCAGAGGCGTTCGCACCAACAACGCCGCGCCGGCGAAAACGAATAACAAGACCGCCAACGCCGAATATAAAAGCGGCAGGCGGTAGGTGAAACCGTAGCGCCGCACCAGAATTTCCAGCGCCAGCGCAAACACCAGCACCGATAAAATAATCAGCCACGGCGCCGATGCCAAAAACACCAAAACGCCGCGCCAGCCGAAAACCGGCGCCAGCCAAATGCCGGTTTCGCGGTTGATAAACAAAAACAAACTGGCAAAATAGAGCGCCGCCAAAACCGCGATCACCGCACCCGCCAGCCACAAAACCGCCCGCAGGATAAAATGCCATCGGGGGCGCATTTTCAATTTTCCGCTTTTGGCGGCGGCGATTATTTTTTCGCCGATTGTCGTTTTTCTTTGTTGATCGGTGTTTTCATTCATACTTTTTGGATTCAAGATGTTTTTTCATCAATGTTTTTCCCCGCTGGAGACGAATCCCCACCGTGGAAACCGGCAGACGCATAATATCGGCAATTTCCCGGTAATTCATTTCTTCAAAATAATATAACACCAGCGGCTCGCGGTATTTTGCCGGCAATTTATCCAAACCCCGGTCCAACCAACGGCGCAGATCCGCGCGGTCCACATCCCCGTCGGCGCTTTCCTTGGCGGCGGGATGCGGAAAAAAAACATCAAAATCCACGAAGGCAATCTTTTCGGATTTTTTCTTCTTCAGCGCGTTGACGAATTCATTGTGCGCGATGCGATAAAGCCACGGGGAAAATTTCCTCTTGCAGTCAAAACTTCTGATATTGACAAAAGCCTTGGCAAAAATTTCCTGCGCGATGTCTTTGATGTCGTCGGAGCAGGAGAGAAATTTTTTTCCGTAGCGGATTATCTTTTTTTCATAGCGCTCCATCAACAAGGAAAACACATCAATCTCCCCTTGCTGAACCCGGTGCGCGATGGTTTCATCGGTGGCGTCATTCATAATCAAGCGTGGTCAAAGAAACAAAAACCGCACTCTCTCTGCTACAATGCGGTCTTTGGTTTTATTTCAATTTTTAGTCCGCGGCGGCGCATTCCTCAAAAATCTTGGGCGCGGTTTTTCTCAAGAAATTGCCTTCGTGGGAAGCGGTATAATATTCCCCGCTTTCCAATTTGGCATAATAACAGAAAAAATGAGAGTAAGGAACATTGTTGAGGCCGCAATACACAAAGTCCCGGCCGCAGGTCCCCGATGTTTTTCCCGAAGGATCTTTGGGCGCCGCAGTCAGATAATCGCCGATTTTGGCAGGATAGCCCGTCGGACTGCCGCCACAATCGCCGGCGGAACGACTGCAAGTGTAATATTTGCCGTTGGCGGCAAACCACGCTTTTTGCGCTTCAACCAGCGCCACCATATCCGCTTTGCGCTGTTTGTCGCTTGCCGATCCGCCAACTTCCGGTTCGGTTTCGGCAGTTGAAGTCGCGGTGGAAGTCTCATCGGTGCTTTCGGTAATGTTTTCCGCAGATTCCGCTTCGGACGCCGCCAACTCGCTTTGATCGCCCGCCGCCGGCAAAACATCCGCGCCGGTTTCAGCTTCTCCGGCCGGCGGAACATTTTCCCTTTCAAAAAGAACGTTGGGCTCGCTGATTTCCGCCGGCGCAAAAGAATCCGAAAGATATAAGTAGATTGCAATCCCGGCAAAAACCAGCGCGGCGGCTCCCAGCGCCAATTTAACGACCGAAAAACGTTTCTTGGGTTTGTCTTCAGACGCTGGCGCAAAAGAAATCTCTTCCTTTTTTTCCTCCGGTGCGGATGTAATTTTCGGCGCGGGCGCAACGGCCTTGGATTGTGTCGCCAAGATTGCCTCCTGAACGGCCTGGCTCTCCCAGCCGGCATCGCAAAGCGCTTTTTTAACGGTTTCGGGCCGTACGCCGCGTTTTAATTCCTGATCAATATAAGCCAATAATTGTTGATCCATATTTTTAAAAAATTAAAAAGATTGATAACCACATTATTGATTATAACGCAAATTATTTTTTAAAGTAAATAGCCGGTTGTTGATAATTAAAAATTTCCGCCGGCACCGCGGAAATTTTCATCATCAAATTTTATGCCCGGCGACAATTATTTTTTCCAACCCTGCAAGCGCGCCGGCGCGAACACGAGGAATTTTTCAGCAGAAAAATATCCGCGTTGGAAAAAAAATAATTGTCGCCGGGCATATGTTTCAAAGTATATGTTTCTATGATTATATGATTTCTTTTATTTCATACGCAATCTTCCCGCCCGGAGTTTTTAAAATAACTTTGTCGCCGGGCTTTTTGCCGAGAACCGCTTCCCCCAGCGGCGATCTATAGGAAACCTTTCCCGCGAAGATATCGGCTTCGTCCGGGCCGACAATAACATATTTTTCTTTGGCGCCGCCGCAGAACAAAATCACGGTTGAACCCAGCCGCACTTTGTCGTTGCCGCCTTTTTCGGTAATTTTTGCATTGGCGATAATTGCTTTCAGTTCCGCAATCCGCCCTTCCGCAAACCCCTGCTGTTCCTTAGCCTGGTGATAGGCGGCGTTTTCCTTGAGATCGCCAAAAGATATGGCATAATTCAATTTTTCCGCCAGTTCCCGGCGGGTGACATTTTCCAAAGTATCCAATTCCTTCTTAAGTTTTTTCAGACCCTCCGGCGTTAAATAATTCTCCATACCGTCATACTATTACTTTTCCAAATTTTGTAAACTAATTGTATGCGTCCACCCACTTTTGCACTCTTGAGGCATTTGAGTTAATTCCTGGACC
>DAOSDI010000038.1:0-7291 GCA_035362275.1 Candidatus Pacearchaeota archaeon
AGTAATTAAAATTCTTTTGGGCGTGTAGCTCAGTCGGTGAGAGCGCGTCTCTTATAAAGACGAGGTTCGGTGGTTCGAGCCCACCCACGCCCACCGCCCAAAATAATTTTAGTTACTACCGGCGGAAACCGTTAATACGGTTTCATAAAGACGAGGTTCGGTGGTTCGAGCCCACCCACGCCCACAAGAACACAATAAATTTCGGGCGATTAGCTCAGTGGTAGAGCGTTTCGTTGACATCGAAAAGGCCACAGGTTCAATCCCTGTATCGCCCACCCGCATTTTCCGCCTTGCAAAAAAACGGTTTTTAGTTTATAGTCCATAGTTGTTAGCGAATCCAATACAAACCGAAATATCATTATGGAAAAGCAAATCAAAAAATTCGCCGCGCAAATCAAGCGCCAAGACATTCCCGACATTAAAACGGGCGATACCGTGCGGGTGCATCAAAAATACACCGACAAGGGCAAGGAAAAGATCCAGATTTTTGAAGGACTGGTGTTGTGCCGCAAACACGGCAAAGAAACGGGAGCGGCCATCACGGTGCGCAAAATCGCTTCCGGCGTGGGCGTGGAAAAGATTTTTCCCGTTCACTCTCCGATGATCGCCAAAATTGAAGTGGTCAAATCCGGAAAAGTGCGGCGGGCAAAAATCTATTACATTCGCGATGCCAAAGGCCGCAAAGCCAGATTAAGACGAGTGGAAAGAAATTTGGGCGCCGATGCCGTTGAAGAAACCGAAAACGCGGAAACGGTGACTGTGCCGGAAGCGGAAGCCAAACCGATCCCGGAAGCGCCGGAAACCAAACCCGAAGAAGCATCCCAAAAGCAAGAAGCATAACCGCTTCTTGCTTTAAAAATAAACTACGCCGGGACAGAGCCGCGAGTTATTCTGGTGGGTAAATAATATGAACCCCAATATCGTTGCGATAAAATGGTCTCCGCAAATCGCTTACGCGGTGGGTTTAATTGTTACCGACGGCAATTTGTCATCAGATGGCAGACATTTTGACTTCACTTCCAAAGATGTTGAATTAGTAAAAATATTCAAGAGATGTTTAAATATCAATAATAAAATCGGTCTTAAATCTGCCGGCAAATCCAACAAAAAATACCACCGAGTCCAATTCGGGAACAGCTGTTTTTATCGCCAATTATTAGACATCGGAATCACGCCGAATAAAACAAAAACGATAGGATTTTTGCAAATTCCAGACGAATTTTTCTTTGATTTTCTACGAGGCCATTTTGATGGAGACGGAAGTTGTTATGGCTATTGGGACAAACGCTGGAAAAGCAGCTTTATGTTTTATATGAAATTTGTTTCCGCCAGCAAAAGCCATATCTATTGGCTTCAGGCAAAAATCAGGGCCACATTAGGTATTAACGGAGCGGTAGGAAAAGCGGGATTTATATACCAATTGAGTTATGCAAAAAAAGAATCGCGGGTATTATCAGCTAAAATGTATTATGGTGGAGAAATACCATGCTTGAAACGTAAATTTGAAAAACTGCAAAAATTATTAGAAATCGACAAAAATCCGGGCGAGTGATGGAATCGGCAGACATCTACGCTTGAGGTGCGTAGGCCGCAAGGCGTGAGGGTTCAAGTCCCTCCTCGCCCACCGGAATAGCGAATGAACAATACTGTCAACTGTTTTGGGGCGATTAGCTCAGTTGGCCGGAGCGACTCGTTTACACCGAGTAGGCCGGGGGTTCGAATCCCTCATCGCCCACTTTTGTTGCTTTATCGTGCCAAAAATGGTATAAAAATGCTGTTGTCCGAGCAGTTTGTTTTTTGTTATTCTCCCGTTTTGCATTTTGTTTCGGATTTCAAGATCGCAATTTCGGATTTTCCTCCGCCAAGGGCGGAGGGCCGGAGGGGTGTTCCGAATGGCAAGGTACCGCTCTCGAAAAGCGGCGGGCGCAAGCCCATGCGAGTTCGACTCTCGCCCCCTCCGCCCGGAATAACGGTAAGCAACGGGCAAATGAGCAAAACGCGCATTTTCTCGTTACTCATTACTCACTAACTAATTTACTATTCCGATGGCTTTCTTTTCAAAAAAACAAAGCGAAGGGGAACCGCAAAATGTTGACGAGATTTTGGCGGAGTTCAAAAAAGTGAAAGACAAATGCCAAAAGCTTGCCGCCAAAGTTGACCGGCTGGAAGAAAAGAACCGGCAAAATATCGGCAAGGTCGGCATCGTCCGGTTCAATCCGTTTGAAGGATTCGGCGGCAACCAAAGCTTTTCCTTGGCGATGCTGAACGAAAACGATTGCGGCGTGGCAATCACCAGCTTATTCTCCCGCGACGGTAACCGCGTCTATGCTAAACCAATCAAAAACGGCGAATCTCAATATGCCCTATCAAAAGAAGAAAAGGAGGCCATCGCGCTCGCGCAAAATAGTTTGAATTTAAAAAATCAAAATGAAAAATGACAATGTAAAATAAAAAATCATCAAATAAAAATTCTGCAAGGAATTCTGCCTCAATTTTACATTTTGAATTTTACATTTTCAATTATCTTCAATGGTTGACAAATCCGATAAAAAATCAATCTCCCGGCCACCGGTCGTGGTGATAATGGGACACGTGGACCACGGCAAAACGTCAATTTTGGACTATATCCGCAAGACCCATGTGGCTGACCGCGAATCCGGCGGCATCACCCAGCATATTGGCGCATCCGTCGCCGAATTCCAAGGAAAAAAGATCACCTTCATTGACACCCCCGGGCACGAGGCGTTTTCACAGATGCGCCGCCGCGGCGCGAAAATCGCCGATATCGCAGTGCTGGTGGTGGCCGCCGAAGAGGGTTGCAAGCCGCAAACCAAGGAAGCCGCGGCGGCCATTAAAAAAGCTGGCCTGCCGGTGATCGTGGCAATGAACAAAACCGATTTGCCGCAAGCCAATGTTGAAAAAGTGAAACGCGATCTGGAAAAAGAGGGGTTGTTGGTGGAGGATTGGGGCGGCGATGTGCCGGCAATCGGCATTTCGGCAAAAACCGGCCAGGGCATTAACGAACTGTTGGAAATGATCTTGCTGGTAGCGGAGATGGAAAACTTGCAGGCGGACTCGGATGCCGCGGCCGCCGGTATTGTCATTGAATCCTCTCTGGATCACCGGCGCGGTCCAAGCGCCGCGATCTTGCTCCAAAAAGGTAGCCTGTCCGCGGGAAAAGTCATTGCCACCGCTTCCGCACTGGGAAAAATAAAATTTCTGGAAGACTCGCGCGGCAATAAAATTGACAAACTGCTCCCCTCCCAGCCGGCCGTTGCGATCGGATTGGACGCCGTGCCGGTAACGGGCGAAGTTTTTCAGGAATTTGAAAGTCTGGATGCCGCCCGAAAATTTGTGATCGGCCGGCAAAAAGAAATCAAAAGCGCCGCGGCAACGGCGGAGACTGTTGAGCTTCAAGAGGGCCAAAAAAATTTGAATCTGATTTTGAAAGCCGATGTTCTGGGATCACTGGAAGTCCTCAAAGAAACCTTGCTCCAAATTCCCCAAAATGAAGTCGTTTTGAATGTTTTGGACGGCGGCGCCGGAGAAATCAGCCTCAACGACATCAAAACCGCGCGCGCGGCGCAGGCCGCGGGGACCACCGCCATCATCGGTTTCCGGGTGAAGATAAATCCCGACGCCAAGGCAATGGCCGAGCGGGAAAAGATTCGCGTGATGAACTTTGAGGTCATCTACGAAGCGGTTGAGTGGGCGCGGGGTTATATGGAAAGGATCCGTACCCCGAAAGTGGAACGCAAAGACTTGGGCAAATTGAAAGTTTTGCTCAGTTTCTGGGCCGACAAGGGCCGCCAGATAGTGGGCGGGAAAGTTGTTGACGGCGAAGTCAAGAGGGGTGTTAAGATTGAAGTCCTCCGCGGCGAAAATCCGGTCGGGCAGGGACGGCTGATCAATCTGCAAAAAAACAAAAAGGACATTCCCGAGGCCCGCAAGGGAGACGAGGTGGGCATTCTTTACGAAGGGCAGGAAAAAATACAGGAGGGCGACCACCTGGTGTTCTATGTCCAAGAAAAAAATATCTAGCATGTCGGAACACCGCATTGAAAAAATAGAATCGCTGATCCATCAAGTTCTGGGAGAGATAATCCAGCGGGAATTCACGCCGCCGGAAGGCGCACTGGTTTCACTCACGCAAATATCGGCAAGTGGCAACCTGCAAGAAGCCAGAGCTTATATCAGCGTCATCCCCGACCGCCTCGGCGGCGCCGTCGTCGGCAATCTGCAGAAAAACGCATGGCGGTTTCAGGAAGAATTGAACAAAAAGTTAAAAATGCGGCCAGTGCCAAAAATCATTTTCGCCGCCGACCGTCAAGCCGCACAGGCCCAAGCGGTGGAAACCATTATGGAACAATTGAAAAAATGATGATTTTGTATTAGGCTCTACTCATCAATCCACCGCCCTTTCATTCATCAGCCACCCCACGGCCGGTTAGCCAAGTAGTAAGGCGACAGTCTGTCATCGCTACGCGAGATCCCGCATAGCGGGACAAAACTGTTATACATGAGTATCTCATTGCGCGAGACCTGCGACTCTCATACGATTATGAAATATTATGTATATATTCTGCTAAGTTTAAAAAACAACGATATTTATATTGGAAGTACGGCGAATTTGCAAAATAGAATAAACTTGCACAATCAAGGAAAAGTAAAATCAACAAAAGCATATAAGCCGTGGAAATTATTAGAATATCGCAAATTCAATTCGCGAGGCGAAGCGATGAAGCAAGAAATGTTTTTAAAAACCCACCAGCAAAAAGAACTCCTAAAAATGAAATACGGCCGGTTAGCCAAGTAGTAAGGCGACAGTCTGCAAAACTGTTATACATGAGTGCGATTCTCATACCGGCCTCCAACAAAATTGAAAATTGAAAAATCAAAATTTAAAATTAAGGTAAAATTCCTTGCGGAATTTTGATTATAATTTTTAATTTTAAATTGTCATTTTGATTTTTCAATTTTACATTTGCAACGCCCGGGTGGTGGAATCGGCATACACGAGGGACTTAAAATCCCTTGGGAGCAATCTCGTGTGGGTTCAAGTCCCACCCCGGGCACAGAAAATTTAAACAACTCGACAGAATCGATTCTTTACTATACCATATATTTGCACTATAAAAGGGCAAATGTATGGCTAAAACAAAAACAATTTCAGACAAGCTGGCGAAAAGAAAATGTGCGGAATGGTTAGAAAAAAATGGATTTAATAATGTAAGATTGGCAAAAAATAGCAACTGTGATTTATTTGGCGATAAAAATAGTAAAGAATATTTTATTGAAGTAAAATATTCTTCAAAAGATGATGGAAATTTTTTCGGCACAGTAATGCTAACCGAAATGTTTCAAGCAATAAGCAATAAAAGCAATTATTTGTTTTTGGTGTGCAGGGGAAAAGACGAAAATATCGCTAATTGGTTTTTTAAACTATTCAATGTAGATGAATTTTTAAAATGTTGCACATTAACCACGCCGATATTTCATTATCATTTATACCCGGCGAAAAACAATAATTTAACCATTCCAAAATTTAAAGAAAGCACAGCAAAAGCATCAGACGAACTGGTTAAAAAAATGTGGGAAGATTTTAAAAAATGGAAAATAAAATCTTAAAAAATTATGAAATACATTTTGACCAAACACGAAACAATCAAAAGAACCGAAAAAATTCAATACGAAATAGAAATCCCAAAAAATATAATATACAAAACGGAATATGCAAATAATCAAGTTGCAGAAAACAATTACCAATCGTACAAAATAATAGATATAGTTAACAGCGAAACAATTGACGATGAGATTGTCGCTCTCAAAATAAAAAGCAATTAAACTCTATTGATAACCAACAAAAAACCCGCGCATTGATCACTGACTCTTGACATTGTATAAAACTATACCTGTGCTACAATAAACCATACACCCTAAATATATGGTTGAAATTATGTGCCAAAAATTAGACGAGCGTGTATATAAAAACGCGGTTTTGTATTTTATTAAATACTGCAACAATCAGTATTTGCATTCCACAAAACTCAACAAACTTCTATATTATTTTGATTTTATCCATTTTCGCGACCACAAAAAATCGGCTACCGGCGACATCTATATTCACCAAGGATACGGTCCCGTTCCCTCTCGCATTGACGAAATACTAACCGCATTAAAAACTGAAAACGCGATTGATACCAAAGTTTTCTCTTATAAAGACGGTGAATCCATTTGTTTTGAATTAAAGGATCAAAAAAAAATGGATGAATCGGCGTTCTCGCCAAACCAAAAAAAAATTTTAAAAAAAATCTGCGATGAATTCGGCGGCTGGCCCACTGAAAAAATTGTCGCCCAAACCCATCTTGAAGCCCCTTGGTTTTATTCAAAACCGTATGAAGTCGTGGACTACGCGTATGCACGCGACATAGATTTTTTCAAACAATGATTTATGTCTTGGGTATACATTGAACGGGAACAATTCGTTCGCATGTGCGACAAAATAAGTATTTCCGAAACAATCCGGACGGCGATAAAACTATGGGCGCCTACCGTTTCAAATAAATACGAAACGCCACGGTCAAAGCTCGTTTACCGATCTCCAAAAAATCGCTATGAAGCTTGGGCGGCGGGAATCCCAAACCCCGATAGCAATAGAGGCAAAAGTGGCGGATATCGCATAATTTATTTTCTTGATCTCGTTGGGCGCACCATTAATCTTGATTTTATTGAAGAACGAAAAAATCTTGGCTTTAAAACAGAAGCCCACAACAGAAAAAACCGATATAATGATTATATACGCATGTTAAAAGAATATTTAAAGGAAATTAACGCTTAATCAAACACGCAACAAAAAAACCGCCCTGACAAATCAGAACGGTTTTTATTTTAAATTATTACTTTTCCAGAACTTCCACATAGGCGTATTTGACGCCGAAATTCTTGGCTTGCTTTGAAAAATTCAGAGGGTCTAACCCTCTGAAAGCCCTCTGTGGAACTACCACACCGGTTTGGGATCGTTCACCCCGCCCTCCTCGCAGCTGTAAACGACAACATCCCTGCCGGCACCGGTTACCCAAAGCCAATAACGACCGGCGTCTAAATTAAGTTGAGCATAATCATTATTATTGAAACGAATCTCTTCGCTCACATTGTCTATTATGCTTTTTTGTTCATCGTATACAGGAGGCATAGATGCCTGTCCGATAATGACAGTCGTAGTTTTTGAAGGCACATAAAATCCTCCCCCAACGGCAAACTGGCGCGGCTTGATATAGACTGTTCCGCCGGA
>DAOSDI010000039.1:0-7092 GCA_035362275.1 Candidatus Pacearchaeota archaeon
ATTTATTTGATGTTTTTGATTTTTTTCCAGAGGTCGGCCCAAAAGCTGTCGGCGGCGGAAACGCCGCCTTCTTGCTTTGTAGCAGAAGTCGCCGGGTCGCGCAAGATGGCAATCACCTCTTCGCCGGGTTTTTTGTAACCCTGTTCGCGCAGACGCTCCTCCTGAAAGCTTTCCCCCTGCACGGCTTCCAGCCCGGCCTGAAGCGTCCGGCGATGCTCCTCCAAAACCTGAACCTGATTTTGCAGATCTTTGATGCTGGCATCCAGATCGCGGCGGTTGTTCCATATCCGCCAATTGGAAAACGCCAAAAACGCGATGATCGCCAGCGCGGCCAGCCCCATCGCCGCCCCCGCCAAACGGGCGCCGAACGATTTTCTCTTTTTGATTTTGGGAATTTTAACCGCCACGGTATTGACAGTATTAAAAGTTCAAATTTGTTTCGGATTTCGGATTTTTTTCATCGGCTTGACGAAAACGCGAAAATAAACGATAAAGAAAGCACCGGCGCCGATCGTTTATTTTACCTCAAAACAAATTGAAAATGAAATCAAGAAAAATAATGAAGACCGTCTGGAAAGCGATGGTGGTGGTGATCGCCCTGAGTATGGTGCTTTCCATGATGGCCATGGGATTTTAAAAAAAGCCGGACGCATGTCCGGCTTTTTTAATTGTTTTTGAACATCGACATAAACACTTCCGATGGAATCCGCATCTGTCCCCGCCCGGCCAGCTTTTTTTTGCCTTCTTTTTGTTTTTTCAAAAGTTTGTTTTTCCGCGTCACATCGCCCCCGTATAACGGGGCGGTCACGTCCCGCCGGCGGGCGCCCAAAGTCTCGCGCGCGACGATCTTGCCGCCGATCGCCGCCTGGATCGGCAAGGCAAACATTTGCGGCGGCAATTTTTCTTTCAATTTGGAAACGATTTTGCGCCCTTCGCGGGCGGCCTCGGCTTCGGGAACGATCTTGGCAAACGCTTCTTCCTTCTCGCCGTTGATCAATACTTCCAGCTTGATCAATTCCGCCGGCCGGTAACCGATCGCATCGTAACTCATTGATGCGTACCCTTGGCTGACGCCCTTCAGCGCGTCATAAAATCCGCTGACGATCTTGCGCAGGGGAATTTCATAGGCCAGCAGAAGCTTTTCGTTGCCGACATAATCGGTGTTGGTGTAAATTGCCGCATATTCCTTGGCCAGATCCGAAATCGGCCCCAAATAATCAATCGGCGTGACGATTTCCAATTTCACCCACGGCTCCCGGGCGTCTTTGATCCCCGCCGGATCGGGCCAGTCGCCGGTGGTATAGATCGTTTTTTCCGCACCGCGATTATCGGTGATTTTGTAGATCACCGACGGCGAAGAAATGATCAAATCCAGTCCGAATTCGCGGAACAGCCGCTCGCAAACGATTTCGGCATGCAGAGTGCCCAAAAATCCGCAACGATAGCCGCGCCCCAAAAATTCTTTCATTTCCGGTTCAAAAACGAACGCCGGATCGCTGAGCTTGAGCTTTGCCAGTGCGGCCTTGAGCGCGTCAAAATCGTCGGGAACCGCCGGATAGACCGATGCAAAGATCATCGGCTTGGGCTCGTCATAGCCGGGCAGGGCGCCCACCGAATAGGTTTTTGTTTTTTCATTATAGGCCCAAGATTGCGTGATGGTTTCCCCCACCCGCACTTTCTCCGGGTCCTTGACGCCGGTGGCAATATAACCGATCTGGCCGCATTCCAAAGAATCCGTTTTTGACATTTGCGGCAAAAAACAGCCGGTTTCTTTGGCCAGCCCATCAACTTTGTTCTGGATCAAAAACAACTTGTCGCCGGCGGCTACCCGCCCGTCAAACAGGCGCACGTAGGCAATCACTCCCTGATAGGAATCATATTGGGAATCAAACACCAGCGCGCGCAAAGGTTTTTGCGGATCGCCTTGCGGCGGCGGCACCTGGGCAATCACCGCGTCAAGCAGAGCCTCCGCGTTGGCGCCGGACTTTGCGGAAATCGCGAAAACCTCGTCGGGGGAAATTCCCAGCAATCCCGCCAGATCAAGGCGGGCGTCATCCACCGCCGCGCCGGGCAGATCAATTTTGTTGATGGCCGGAATAATTTTTAGATTTTGCTTGCGCGCCAGATCAAGATTGGCCAAAGTTTGCGCCTGTATCCCCTGCATCACGTCCACCAAAAGGATGGCTCCCTCCACCGCCTCCAGGCTCCGGCTCACTTCATAGCCGAAGTCCACATGGCCGGGAGTGTCAATCAAATTGAGAATGTGCCCTTTGTATTCCATCCGCACCGGCGTCATTTTGATGGTAATCCCCCGCTCTTTTTCCAAGTCCATGCCGTCCAGATATTGGGCTTCCAGTTTTTCTTTTTTGACCGTGCCGGTCAATTCCAAAAACCGGTCGGCCAAAGTTGATTTGCCGTGGTCAACGTGGGAAATAATCACAAAATTGCGGATCTTTTCCAAATTCACGCCATTATTATTTTCTCCGTTCATTGTTTTTTTATATTCAAAACCCGCCAAAACAGCGCCGCCTCCGGAATTTTTATCCCCGCCGCCGCCGCCGCGTAGGCAATGGCCGCCGCCATCCCCGCCGCCGCCAAAACCGTCAAATTGCTTTGTACGGCGATTCCCCCAACGATTTCAATCGTCCAATATACCACAATTCCCATAAAAATTCCCGCCAGCGCGACTCTGCCCAAAGACGCGGCAATTTCTCCGCTCACGCCCAGCGCCCGATTCTTTTTGAAAAGAAAAAACCAAAGAATGAAAAACTGCAACACATTGGCCAGCCCGTATGCCAGCGGCAATCCCAAAACCGCAATGTCGCCGGCCGGCAGATCAAACCATCGGCGGACAAAATCGCCCCAGAATTCCTGCCGCAAGGCAAAAACAAACCAAACGTTCATCGCCAAATTGGCCGCCACCGCGATGATCGTGGACAAGGTCGGCAATAATGTGTCGCGCAAGGCGAAAAACAAGCGGAACATCAGCGGCAGAGCGGACGAAAAATAAATTCCCAAACAAAAAATCCCCAGCGCGGCGGCGGTAAGCGACGCGGCTTCGGCAGTAAATTCGCCGCGCTGGTATAAAAAGCATACCAGCGGTTCGCGAACCAAAAAAATCAAAATTGCCGACGGCATGGCAAAAAATCCGATCTGGCGCATCGTTTGGGAAAATTTTTGCGCCAAATCCGCGTCTCTGCCTTCAGCGGCGTATTTGGAAAAGAGGGCGAACGCCGCCGTGGCATAGGAAACGCCGATGATTCCCGCCGGCAAAGAAAAGATATTGTTGGCAAGGTTGAACACCGCGATTGACCCGGCGGCCAGCGACGAAGCGATCACGACGGGCGCGATTAAATTGATCTGATTGGCGGCGATTCCCGCCATTCGCGGCAATATTAGCGCCGCGGCGCGCGCCAGCGCCGGATCTTTGAAATCAAAAACCGGCCGCCAGGCAAATCCCGATTTGACCGCCGGCGCGATTTGCACCAGCAAATAGGCCAGCGCGCCGGCGATCACGCCCGCGGCGACGCCCATAATTCCCATTGACGGCGCCAAAAAAATTATGCCCGCGATAATTCCCAAATTATAAAGCGGGGCGGCCAGGCTATAAGCCAGAAATCTTTTGAAATATTGCAAAATTCCCGAAAACACCGATGCCGCGCCGAAAATGACCGGGCTCAAAAACATCACGCGCATCAGCGCGGCGGTCTGTTCCAGCTGCGCCGGCGAAAATCCCGGCGCCACGGCCGCCGCCAATGCCGGCGCAAAAACAAAACCGGCGGCCCCGGCCAAAATCAAAAAAAACGCGAAAACGTTAAGAAGGTTGGCGGCAAAACGCCACGCTTCGTCTTTGTTTTTTTGAAAATAATCCGAAAACAGCGGCAAAAACGCCACCGTAATCCCGCCAAAAACCAGCAGGTTGTAAACAAAATCCGGCGCGCGGAACGCCGCATAATAAACATCCAGATCCGGGCCCGCACCGAAGCGTTGGGCCAAAAGCCAGTCGCGCAGAATTCCCAGCGCCCGGCTGGCAACGGAAGACACTGCCAAAATCAACGCCGGCACCGCGATCCCCTTGCTCTCAATGTTTAACAACCCGTTGCCGAAAAAATGAAAAGGCATAGTATTTTTCCAAGGTCTAACCTTCGCGATTGCGCGAAGGTTAGACCTTGGAAAACGAAAAACCCAAGCCGGCAATAAGCCGAATTCTGTCTAATCCCGCCGGACTCGGCGGGGCGAGACGATTATTTATCTGGACCGTAAATTACTCTGCGGCCTCAAGCGGTCTACTTTTCAAAGTTTTCTCATGCATTCAGAAAACTCTGTTTAACCTTGCATCCGGTAAGGATTTAGCCGTTTCACCCCTATGTTGCCATAGGTATATTCCCTCTTCCTTGCTTGCGCTCGGAATCGGGACCGCCTCGGTTTTCACCTTGGCGCGTCACTGTTCGCACCTCGAGCCTCGCGGCCGAAGGGTATTGCCCTCTACCTTTTTAGATGCCTTGCGGCAAATGGAAGTTCGGACTTTCCTCCGAGCACGCCATAAACAACGCGCTCGGCAATCGTCTTGCCGGCTTGGGTTTTTCGTCTGCCCCTATTTTAACAAACAAAATTACAATTTGTCAAGATTTTTCGTCAGGCACTCCTTGAACTTCTCCATATTTTCGGTTTTGGCGCGAAAGCCGCTGGCTTTGGGATGTCCGCCGAAAGTCATCAGCAATTCCGGGCATTTTTTCATCAGTGCCACGCTGTCAACGCCGTCAATGCTTCGCGCCGCTCCCTGTACCTGGCCGTTCAAAATTTTATAAACAAAGACTGGTTTGTTGTAATTTATCGCCAAAATGGAAGCGATGGTCCCCAGCAGATTGAGATCCCAATCGCGGCGGCCGCAAAAAATCAGCGGCGCGCTTTTATCAATTTGCGTTTCAATTTCGGCCACGGCGACATTGATTTTTTCCCGCCGCAATTTGTTGATTTCCAAAAATTCGCGGATCAGTTTTTTGGATTTTTCCAGCGAGTCGGTGGTAAGCAGGTCAAACGCCGCCGGCAGACCATTGCGGATATCGCGGACATTGAGGACGGCAATGATTTTGTTGAGGCGGCTTTTGAAATTCCGGGAATCATTTTCAAAAAACGCATCGGTGTCAAAAAAAGCGCGCAGGCCGGGGCGGAAAGACCTTTTCAGCGCGGCCAGCCCTTCATTGATGATTTCCACATTGTCATCCCGGCGCGGCATCATATCGGCGATTGTCGCCAGCGCCGCCATTTCGGCAAAGCTCTGCCGCAAATTGCCGTGGAATTCGGCACCAAAAAATTCTTCTGCCAGCCGGAAAACCAATCCGGAAGCGGCCAAAAATTTGAACGGATAATCATCTCCTGGCTGTTTGGGATCAATCACGATGTCAGCTTCGGGAACGCCGCCCAAAATTTCATGATGGTCAACGATGATCACGGAAAATCCCGCCCGGCGGGCCAGTTTCACTTCCTCAAAATTACCGATCCCCAGATCAACAGCCACCAAAAGCGCCGGCGAAAATCGCGCCAGCTTTTCCAGCGCGGTCTCGGTGATGCCGTAACCTTCTTTCTCGCGGTCGGGGAAATAATAAGCGGCGGTTTCGCCGCCGGCATTTTTGATCATTTCTCCGACCATTATCGCCGCGCAGACGCCGTCCAGATCGGTATCGCCGTAAACAATGATGTTTTCGCCGCCGGCGATCGCGGTCTTGATTCTTTTTGCCGCCGCGTCCAAATTTTTAATCTTTGTTTCTTTCATTTTTTTTTCTTATGGCCGGATAAACCTCCGGCAGGCAAAGGCATCGGAATCGCCGGCTTTTCGTTTTCGCCGAAAGGCGAATCCGAGAGCGCCGCGATTCCCGGCAAAACATTGCCGGCCAGATATTCCAGCATTGCGCCGCCGCCCGTGGAGAGAAAATTGAAATTTTCTTCCGCCTTGAATTTGGCAATTGCCTCCAAAGTTTGGCCGCCGCCCGCGGCGCGCCATGCGCCGTGAGTTCGCGAGATCGCTTCAACCACCGCGCGGGTACCGCCGGAAAATTCCTGCCTTTCAAACCATCCCATCGGGCCGTTGAAGAAAATCGTCTTAGCGTCTTTGATGATTTCGGCAAAAAATTTCGCGGTTTCCGGCCCAATGTCGTAAATGTTTTCTTCGCCGCGCATCATTCCGGGTCCGGCAACCCGGGAATATCCTTCGCTGGCGTCTTTGAGCGCCATCACCGCGTCAATCGGCAAATGAATTTTAGGCGATGTGAGATCAATCGCCGCGGTCTGAGGATCAAATTTAAAAACCTCCCTGCCCGCAATTTGTTGTTTGTGTGCCAAAATTTCGGCGCCGATCTTTGATCCGATCAGAACATGGTCGGCGACGGCGGCGATGGCGGCGATAACCTTCGCCTTGGTATCCATTTTCACGCCGCCGATGATCGCCACCAGCGGGCGCGCGGGATTCTTGACAATTTTTCGCAGACTGCCAATTTCTTCGGATAAAAGCATTCCCCCGTACGACGGCAAAAGCCGCGGCACGCCTGCGATCGACGCGTGCGCGCGATGACAACAGGAAAACGCTTCGTTGACGTAACAATCGCCGTTTTTGGCAAGCTCGGCGGCAAATTCCGCATCGTTTCGCTTTTCGCCCTCGTGGAAGCGAAGATTTTCCAGCAGAATGATTTCTCCCGCACTGGCGCCGGAAATTGCTTCGCGTGTTTTTTCGCCGACGCAATCCCGCAAAAATTTCACCGGCCGGTCCAGCATTTCCGCCAAACAGCGCGATACCGGTCGCAAACTCGCCGGCCCGTCTTCAGTCTCCAAATGGCTCATCAGCACCACGATCGCGCCGCTTTCCGCCAAGAATTTTATCGTTGGCAGGGTCTTGGCGATGCGGAAATCGTCGGCCACTTCCCCCTTCGGGCCAAGCGCGACATTGAAATCAACCCGCACCAGCGTTTTTTTGTTTTTGAAATCACCCTCGTTTAATGTTCTCATTTTTTTGCTTTAATCGGCGCATGGCGCGCGCCATTCTCTCATTTCCCCATTCTAACACGCCCCACCATTTGCGCCAACCGCACCGGCAACCGT
>DAOSDI010000040.1:0-5092 GCA_035362275.1 Candidatus Pacearchaeota archaeon
TTTTTTATTTTTTTGATTTTCCATGTTGGAATACCTTATCTTCGCTTATCTTTCAATTTTCAATTTTTAGTTTTCAATTTTCATTGAATTTTCAATGCATCAATGGACCAAACCAAATGCAGATTTTCATTTTGTTTGTAAATTGGATCATTGAACAAATGATAATTCATTGAAAACTGGTAATTGAAAATTGAAAATTATTTTTGATAATATTTCTCCGCCAATTCTTCAAATTCTTTGATGATCTCTTCGCCGCATCCCAAATCCTCGTCTTGGGCGAGCGGTTTCCAGTTGGCCACCGGAATGGGCCATCCTTCGCGTTTTTCTTTGGAAAAATAAGGCGGCGTCAGCACTCTAAAATAAGGCTTTGCCTTGGTGGTCACCAAAACAATCTTCGCTTTCCAAAAACCTTCTTGCGCGTCTTTTTCCAGGAGCAGTTCTTCTTCCAGCGATTCGGGTTCGGCGCGGAATTTCACTTCCACGAACACCGGCTTCTCGCGGCATCCCATCACGGCAAAATCGGGGATTGAAGCCATTTTTTTGCCCAGATCGCTGTCTTTGGAAAACTCATCTTCCAGCTGGGCGATATTTTCCAGCGCCGCGTCCGCCCCCAAACGATAAACCCGGCAACCGCTTGCCTTAAGCATCTGCTCCACCAAACTCTCCGCCAATTTTCCCTTGACAACATTTTCCGCTTTTTGCATCTGCATTTTAAATTTAAACTTTAATTTGCACCCGCATTTGAGGCCAGTCCTTGGCGTAATCGCCGAGGTCTGACCTCATCAACCTTGAATTTTGTATTTAACCCGCTCCCAAATTCGCTTATCCTTGATATTATACAAAAAAGGCCCCTCTTTCAAGGCAAAAAACGAAGGATACCAATTTTCAAAAACCCGCGGCGCTGTCGATATCAATCGGTGCATCGGACGGTTTTGGCTGAATATCTTTTAATTTTGGATTTATCGGCTTTTCCTTCAGGCCATCGCCCTTGAAATCCGGATCTTGGCGGTAGATATTAAAAACTTCCAGCGCGATCTCTTCAATTTGGAGCGCCAGATGCTCCTGGCCTTCTTCCCACACCACGTCCTCCAATTGCGTCAAAACAAACGCGGTGAAATCTTCGGGATTTTCGGCCTCATAATTATCAAACAATTCAAAAATTATTCCCTGCACGGTATCCGCGATTGAACCGGAAAACCAGCTTTGCGGAAAATAATTCCCGTAAAGCTGTTTGTGGTCTTTCATTGTGGCAATCGTCCCGGTAGCAAAATCGCAATAGTCGGCGGTCGCCTCCCCGCACGCCGGACATTGGCAATCTTTTTGGCGCGCGATAAATTCCGCTCCGCACTTTTGGCAAACCGTTCCCTGATAATTCAAATGTATCGGCATAATTTCTTCAAGGCAAAAACTCGTTAAAAGTTATTATTTTATTTTTTGTTTTTAAAAATTCTTTCGGTAATGGCCGTAATTTCGGGAATCGCCCGCCACCAACCATCAATCTTGCTTCTTTCAATTTCAGCCAATAATTTCTTTGCGGAATTGGTTTTTAAATTATCGCGCATTCCGTCAATAAACAATGCCGCCGATTCATATCCGGACTGAGTATAAAATTTGGCCTGCACCGCCAACTCCAGCAAATCCGCGTCTTTGGCGATGATCGCCTCTTTGGTTTTTTGCTTTTTAACCTCGTCAAAAAAACCTTTTAACTTGCCGCCCATCGGCAAATTGGCGCTTTGCGCCAAAAAAGCCTTGCCCTCGGAGTCGTTTTTGTTTTTGTATATGCGCGAAACCCAATCCTCGTCACCGGTGCGGATTTCGCCAATATCGTGGAACAATGCCAAAAGCGCACAATGCTCGGCATCAGCGCCTTCCATTTCGCCAAGCAAAAACGCAATTTGCGCGCAAATTGCCGTATGTTCGGCCAACGATTCCGCGTTTTTGATGCCAGTCCGATGCCAGCCGCTACGCGGGGTGCGCTTGGCTTCGTTCAATTCAAACAAAAAATCCGCAATCTTTTTATAATTCATAATCCAACAAGACATTGCAAATCTGCCGCTTATTTTCTTTCCACGATAATCGTGCAGTTGGCAATCAACGCCGCCAACGCGCCCACTGCCGCCAAAACCGGCGCCAAGGCCGTGCCCACCACCGCAAAAGTCAGCGGGATTTCCATCAACGTGTCGCCTTTTTCGTTGATGATGATTATCCGGCGCACATTCCCCTCCTTGATCAATTCCTTGATCTTTTGAACAACCTTTTCCCCGGAAACTTTGAATTCCTCCCGCGCCGATTTTGTGTTTTCTTTTGCACTCTTCTTCGCGCTTGTTTTTGTCGCCATATTTTTTGAATTATTGTGTTTTTAACATAACACACGCCCCAAAATAATCCAGCAATGCGGACGATTACCCGCCTTCGTCAAACTATAGCGAGGCAACCCCTGCAAATGCGAACAGAATTCGTCGATTTCCCAATTTAATTGATTATTGATGATGTATTCGCGAATGCGGTTCAAATCTTCGTCATCGCGAATAATGTGCTCCCAATAATTCCTCTGCCAAACCGATTTTTCAAATGGCGGTAATTTACCCAATTTCACATTGCGAATATATTCAACTGTCGTTAATGATTTGAACGCGCCCACAATGTTCCCCACAGTTTTTGTATTTGTAGGGGCGGACCTTGTGCCCGCCCTTCCCTCATTTGGGCAACCACAAGGGTTGCCCCTACAATACGAATTCAAAATCCAAAAAATCCCGTGAAAATGATTTGGCATTACCGTAAATTCGTCAAGTCGAATATTTTTGAATTTATTCGGAATTTCCCGCCACCAAAAATCAGCCATCTTGCCCGCCTCATTCAAATCCATCTTGCCATTCTTAATATCCCCAAACAAACATTTCATATCTTGCGCGCAAATTGTGACAAAATACGCTCCATCTTGCGAATAATCATATTTTTCATACCTTATCGATCTCCGATGATGAATTTTTGCATCATAAACCATAATTATAAATCAATCGACGCTTTTGTTTCATATGATTTCCCGCCGTCATTGATATCGCAATATTTGAATTGTTTGGCATTCACAGTTTCCCACTCTTCCTGCATTACTTCCCATGGCGCGATATATGAATACGGATAAATCCCTTTCTTTTTTGCTTGCTCTGGCGTCAATTCACGGCATTCGTTGGTTAAAATTCCATAAAAAATTGCCGCAGCATATTCGTTCTTTTGATAGTTATAATCCATATTGTCGGCCGCATACAAAATCTGGGCGCCGGGTAAAATCTTTTTGATATCTTTGACCGCAGTTAATCCGGTCAACCCGTAACAATGGTTGCCTTCAACCACCAGCAAAACCGGATTTTTGGGCAAACCCGCGGGATTAAACGGCAAAATTGCTTTCAGTTCCGCCTTTTTGCCAATATAGAAATATTTGTATTGCACCGGAATAATTTTCAAAATACTCAATCGGTAGGCCAAATAAGCTCCCGGGAACACTCCACCGCGCAACACCGGCACCACGGCATCAATTACAATTTTATTTTTTTTGATATAGTTTTGAATTTTGCGTTTCAAAATATCAACCGTTGCGTAATAATCGTTCCAGGAAAGGCGTTTAAAATCTTTCTTTTTATATTTTTTCCAGGCTTCAGATAATTGGCTCATTTTTTATTTTTGGCCATTATCCCACGGAAAAGCAACATCCTCATTAATTTCCCGGGAAAATGACAAAAGGTTAAATTTTTTATCGTTTAGCAACAACACCCGATAAAACGCGAAAAACGAAATTGATTTCGGCCGACAACATTTTTCCAAGTGATTTTTAACCAGCCACAAAGTTTTCCCCGAGCGGATAATGTCATCAACCACCAAAACATTCTTGCCCGCAATCCACTCGCCCCGGTCAAAGAATATCCCGTCGTTTTTATCAATATAAACCGCGGCCAGCGGCTTGTCGATTTTGGTTGCCAAAAGCGCCGCGGGCACCAGTCCGCCCCGACTCACCCCAACCAAAAAATCCACCCCGGCCAAAAAATCCCTGTTTTTCCCAATAAACCCATTTATTCCCTCTTCAATTTCTCCAAACGCAACTTCCCGCATTTTTAAAAATTTACCGACATTCTCACATTCTCAAGAATGTTGGAATGTTTGCCGGTTATCGCCGAAAACGCAAATATTGCCGCTCATAATCAAAGCTTTATTTTCTTTTTCTCGGCGTCAACTCTTTCCGCCACTTTTCGCACCAGCGCCGCGGGATCGCGGTCATAGACGATTTTTTTGATCCCTCGATAGGTTCCGCGCACCAATTCGCGAATTTTGTCCGCCGTGCCGCCCGATCCTTCCAAAACGCCGATGATTTTGCCACACTCCACCGCCGTGGTGAATTCATGCAGGGTTCCCATCCGGCCGCAAGCGATGATGATCGCATCCGCGGATTTGGTCATAATGATATCGCGTCCCGAATAATCCGCGCCGGTATAGATCATCACGTCAAAAACATCCAGAGGCAAGCGATAGCGGCGAAAGTGTTCAATCTCTGAACTTGCCGGAGAAAAACCAACGTTAAAACCGCCGGCCTGTTTGCATCCCTGGGCCGAAAAATAAGGCACGCCCGTGGTCGCACCGGAAATCAAAACACAATGCGCCCGCGCGATCTCCTTGCCCACCTCCTTTGAAAGCAGGATAATATTGTCGCAACAGCGGCTGATTTCGGCCGCGCCCGACACCGCGATTTTATATTGCATGATTACTCAATTTTCAATTTCCAATTTTCAATTTTCATTGAATGACCAATGAATCAATTTTCAAACGGAATTCAAATTTGCTTAATTTGTTAATTCTAACAAATAGGAATGTTAAAGTGAAGAACTAAAAAACACCGATGCATCGGTGCCTTTTAGCGAGGGGAATAACCAATCGCGAAATCAGTCAAGCTACATAGTGCAATCTGGCAGAGACTGCATGGCCCAACTCAACCTCCTTCGCTGACCGGCTTTCTGCCTGTATTGGGTAAAAACCCTCATCCCCTCGCCTTCTATTTAGCCGATTAAAAACCATTTGTCAAATTTGACAAAACAAAAATCCGGAT
>DAOSDI010000041.1:0-4848 GCA_035362275.1 Candidatus Pacearchaeota archaeon
AAGACACCACCGCGGCGCGCCCGGCGCCGGCGCCGGATTTTTCGGCCAATTCCGAAATCACGGCCGCCAAACTTTTCTCGTCCCGGATTTCTCCGCTTTGCACCGCGCCTTCCGGCAGGCGCAAAAACCCGGCCGCGGCAACTGCCAAACCGCCATTGCGGCGCGCCAAACGCATCATTCTGGCATAGGTATCGGTAATTTCCAGTCCGTAAATTTCTTTTGATAAACTCAAAAAATCCAGCATATAATCTGATAAAAAAGTCCGGCCGCCATTTGTCCGCAGGGAGGAACAACACGGCATTTCCGCGGAAAAATAGGGCCGAAGGGGCGACCGCGTTTCTTTCTCCCTTCTTTCATTTTATTCCATTTCTTCCCAACTGACAATTTTAAAATCCGGATCCGTGTGCGCCACAAACGGCGGCGCGTTATACACTTGCCCCGGGTCAAAATAGGTATAGCGCTGAAGATAGCCGGACACAACTTGTCCCGTATCCGTGCGCACCCATTGCGTTCCCACGCGGCCCTCGCTGATCACCGAGCCGTAAATATTCAACACGTCTTTGAAATTGCCGCTGTAATTATTGCGGCCAAACTTCCCTTTTTGGGCAACAATGACCGCGCGCAATTCCAGATCATTTTCGGAATTCTTTCCAATTAAAACATTGTTTTCGGCAATCATCGCCAAACCGTCTGCATCATTATCCGTATAGATAATATCTTTGTTTAAATATATGTCAGTGTCAATGTTATCATTTAAAATCAAATTTGCCGATGCGAGAGTAACCTTTCCCTTTATCACTCCCTCCGGCCACACATTGTCTTCAACATAGATTGCCGAACAGGCTGGCGGCACGGTATAAACCGGCGTGGCGTATTGGTCTTGACTGACGATTGAAAAATTGTCAGGAGAACTCCCAAGCGAAGTGACAATATAGACTTCCACCGTGCCGTCGTTTCTGAACACAAGGTGATAGCCTCTCCCGGTTTTGTTGGGATAAATTCCGTCATATCCGGGCACAGTTGTTGACTTGGGCAAATAAATGCCGCCGCTGATTGCGGCAGTTTTGATGGTGCCCAAATCGGAGGTGATTGAGTTAAAATCAAACGAGGGCAGATTAATCCTGAACAAGCCGGTGGTCGGATTGGCCGTGGTGGCAAACACTCCCGGACAAATGCACCGATTGCCGGAAGCGGTGCGGCATCCGTTCTCGATCGGGCAATCACTGTCGCAAACATTATCCGAATTCCAAGGATCGCCGTCATAACATAAAAATTCCGGAAAGCCGCCAAGCAACACCGCGCTTGAAATCGTTGATTGGTTGCGACCGTCCATTCGGATTCCGCCGTTAGACAAATAAGGTCCGTTTATTTCATGGTCACCGCCAATCCAAACATCGCTGTTGAGCACATAGGAATATTTGGCCACCGATTCGCGGGCATAAACCACTTTTACCGTTCGCTCCACTTTGGGAAATTTCTCGGTTTGTCCGGTGGAAGTGATCGTGCGGCTGATTGTCTGTCCGCACATCTTGGAATTGGCAACTTTAATCAAATACTTGCCGGCGGGCGCGCCGTTTTGATCGGTATAATCAAACCACCCCTCGCAATCGGATTCAACCCCGTTATTTAAGCACCAGCGATAATAATCAATCCCGCTTTCGGCAACGCCCAGCGCTTCATTCCACGCGCTCTTTTGTTCCGCTAATCGCAACTGAATAACAACATATCCCAAGAGCCCAGCCAACATCATCAACGAAATGCCGCCGAAAACAATAACATAAACGACAATCGCACCCTTATTTGTTTTTAAACAATTTTTAATCATAATGAAGTCCGGGCTAATCCCTCAAATTTCTCATCTGCACCATTTGCCGCAACTCATAGCTGTTAGGCGACCGTCCGGGATTAACGTCAACAATCACATCCAGTTTCACCGCCCGGGTATTTACCAGAATATTCGGATCGTCCTCGTTGATTTGGGTTCCGTTTTTATCATAGTAAGTGAAAACCGGCGGCGCGTTGCGCACAAAAGCGCTGATGCTGGTGATTTGTTCATTGGCTGGCGGATAGGTCACCGGATTGCCGGCGACCGGATCAATAACGCCGCGCTTTAATTCGCTGTCCGCATTGGGAATTTCTTTCGTCCACGAAAAATCAAAATTTGCCTTCATTGAAAAGGTGTTGCCCGAGCAAACTTTTTTCACGTCCGCACTGCCGTCAAGACTGAATGTGACCACGCCGTCTTCGGCCGCCCCGGTAACATCAAAAGTCTTCAATCCCTGCCAAGACGCGGAACAACTGGTGCAACTATCGGCGCTGACGCGGCAAATATCCGCCAATTTTATTCCGTCGGTAAAAAATTCGGAAAAACGAGTTGAAACACCGTTCCAATAATTACCGTACCGGCCACGAGTGGACACTTTCACTTGCGCGGATTTCAATATTTCACCGGCAGATAGAAAGTTATCAAAAGTTTCCCCGCAACTGCCGCCCGCGACCGTTGCCGTACAACTCTTTGTTTCGCCTCCGGATTGAGTCGCCGCCAAATAATAGCGCACCCGCTCCGCGTCGCCGTCGCCGTCAACATCGCTGTAAAAAATAAATTCCTTGCCGCCGCATTTCGCCAGCGGATAAGCGCCGTTATCGGCACCTCGCGTCTGGCGAATTTCTTCGGCCATAATGTCGGCGCCGCGCCTCGCCTCGTTGGTCGCCACAATTTGATCCATTGAAAATCCCTGCATATCATAAACGGACACGATAAATCTTGCGACCAATCCCCATAAAATCCCAAAAACCGCGATTGCCACAATGGTTTCAATAAGAGTGAATCCTCTTTTAACTTTAGATTTATCAAACGCCATAATATTGTGATATGAAGCGGCAATCAATCCTCCGCGCGGACGATATCCGCCGATTTCACGGTCTGTCCGGAAATCGTGATACTACCCGAGTAATTTTCATATCCGTAAGATTGGATTTCCAAATCATAAACGCCGTCTTGAAGCGGCATAAAATACGTTTGGCCGTCGGTTCCGGTGATTTTGGAGCTGTCATAACCGTTTGATAAATTGACAAGGCGAACCGTCGCGCCAAAAACCGGCGTTAACGAATCGGCGGCACTTACCGATAACAAAAGTGAATTTTCCGGGGACAAAAACAATTTTACCGCCGTAACCGATTCGGACGGAGCGTTGACCGGCGACAGCGGATCGACTCCGACCACGTCAATGGTGCTGCTGGCGGCAGTGGAAAAATAATAGCGATCGGCGTCCATCTCGGTCAGATCAAGGTGCCCGGCCGCGTCAAGCGTCAAGTCCTGCGAATATTTGTACACATTATCAGCGCCGTCCTTGCCGATCGTTTTTGTACCGCGAAGATGAAAAACCGCGCCGGAGGCCGGCAGTCCGGCATTTGAAACCCAGGTAAGCCGCCAATTGTCGACCTTCGGCGCCGCCGATTCATCCGACGTTGAAAGAACCGCCTTGATTTTTAATTTTTGATAATCGGCCGCTAACGGCACGCCGGAGAGATTTATCGGCGAACCGGTAAGTCCGGAACCGTTGCCGCCGATATAATCATCGGACACCGGCGCCCAATCCGTACCGTTAAAATATAAAATTTGATATTTAACCGCGGTCCCTGCCGGCTCGCTCTCACTGGAAGTAAACTCCTCCCACCGAACCAGGTTGGCCGGCATGATTTCTTTTGAGATTGCGATTCCGTTTTCCGGATACGGCGGCGGTCCGGGCAAGGTGACAGATTCGCCGGATATTTCGGTATTGATTAGCTCAATATAATCTTCATTTTCAAAAGTATCGCCAAAATCGTCAAAACCGCCCGGCGATATTCCATCAATGGAAAGCGTTGCCGCCGGATCAATAAAAAGAGTCTGCTCCGAAACTTTACCAACAAACACCCCTTTGTCCGGATTATCGGGGTTGCTCAATTCATCCGCGCCATAAGTCCGGGAATGGCTGTATCCCGGCTTGGAAATTTTGATCCGGTAAGCGCCTTCTTCCAAGGGAAAGGAATGTGTTCCTTCGGCGGGGTTTCCCGAACTTAAAATATTATCCGGATTGTTGATATCGTAAATATCAATGAACGGAAACGGCACCGCGATTCCCGCGGAATCGGAAACTTTCACGGTTAAAATACCTCCCGGCTGATTGGTGCAAGAAAATGTTTCTTGTATTTTATTTCCGGGAGCAACATCGGTTGACAAAACAATCTCGCCGGGATATCTTCCGCTCCAGGACACTTCCACCCGGGCTTTTTTGTAATCCCAAATGCAGGAATCGTCGGCATCGCCGTCCAATCCGTCCCTCGGATCGGAAACAAAGACCACCGATGTCGCAATCGTATACTCAACTCCATTGGCGATCTCCGATACTATCGGGTCAATAACCCCCTTCGCCCAAGGCAACACAACCGATCCCGTCGTTCCCACCGATTCATAACCAAGACCGCGAATCATCTCTATGCGCCCGTTGCCGATCGCCATTGCCGTTGTTTTCGCCTTATCAAGCCAAACCATTTTCATCGCCAAACGATAGGCGCCGAATATCCCCGAAAACACAATTGCGATCAGCGCGACGCCGATCAATGTTTCCATCAATGTAAACCCCCCTTCAAATTCGCGCCTTTTGGTTGTCGGCATATTTTTAAATTTGGGATTTCCGATCAAGCTTCGCTTGATTGGTCAAATGGCATCCATCATTGAATACATCGGCTGGACCATTGACACCGCAAAAAATCCAACCGCCGCGCCGATGACGATCATCAGCAGAGGCTCTACCACCGCGGCAAAATTTTTCGTTTGTTCATCCACCTCGTTCTCATAGAATTCCG
>DAOSDI010000042.1:0-4317 GCA_035362275.1 Candidatus Pacearchaeota archaeon
TTCAATTTTTTGTTCATATTTTTTGAAAAATTCAGAGGGTCTAACCCTCTGAAAATCCTCTGTGGAACTACCGCACCGGCTTGGGATCGCTCACTCCACCCTCTTCGCAGCTGTAAATCACAATATCCCCGCCGGAGCTTGACCACAACCAATACCTCCCCGCCGGCAAAGTTAGTGTGCCGTAATCCTTTTCTTTGATACTGATTGTTTTTGTTGCATTTGTAATAATATTCTGTTTTTCATTATATGCCGGCAAAATATCAATATCACCAACATTAATAGCGGTAGAACCCCTGAATGAGCCGAATATTCCAGCATGTTCAAACTTTCTCGCGATAATATATATTTCATTTCCAGAAGTAGTAAATTCTGCAATTTTGCCACCCTCATACGGCGACCCCAGCTCCACAAAGCCGGCGGGATTGCCGCCGCAAGGCATCCGTTGTTCCGCCGGCATCGGCTCCGCCGGCGGAACAACGCGCGAAAGGATAAAGAGAAGCAAATCATCAGCAAAAAAATACCACAAAGAAGCACCCACCAGCAAGATTGAAACGATAACGACGATGATTTTATTTTTTCTGTTCATTTGGCTTTAATTTATTTGATTTTAACGTATCGCAAGCTGTGAGCCAAAAGCTCTTTGGCGCGCGCATCGATCGATTTCGCCGGCAGATTATTAACCAAAGCAACCAATGCATCAATCTGGCGGTTAATGGATTTCTGCGATAATTTGATCAAAGAATTTTTTGTTGTTACCGGCAAGGCACTCCGTTCTAATTTGTCAAGCGCCTCCAATTGAAGCTTTAACGATTTGGCCGCCACCAACAATGCATTGCGCGTTGATAAAAGTTTAATCATTTTGAGATCATAATAATGGCCGATATTGGCGATAATTGAACCAATACCAGCCGAAACGGCAAAATCCGATTCGATGCGAGCGATATTGCCCGCCTCGTCTTCGGCGGTGATTTCAAGCCGATGGTTGCCGGTTTTTTGCAATGACAAATCAACGGAATTCCCCGAAATAATAACCCCGTTCAAGTAAATTTCAGTTTGGACAATATCGTCCGCGGGTTGGTTGTCAACAACCCGAAAATCAAGCGGTAGAATTTGATTGTTGACATAAGTCCGGCCGGATTGCGGTGAAATAATAAAAATTTCCGGCGGAGTAGTGTCAATAACTTTGACTGTTTCTTCCACAATTTTCCCGGTAGCATCACTGTGCGCTTTAATTTTTACTACGCCGGCCTGACCCAACAGGGGTACCTGAACCAATATGCCGCCATTCTCGTCGGGAATATATGGTCCGAAAGTCTGGTCCGCATAATCAATAAACACTTTTTCAAACTCTTCATCATCGCCGATGTTTGGATCGAACCCGGGCAAATAGACCGAATAACCGCCATCGCTGGCAGGTTCTCCGGGATAATTGATACGAATCTCCTGGCCAATTGCCGCACCGGAAGCGGCATTACCCCTCAATTCAATAATGTGCACTCCGGGATCGGCTGACGGCAAAGTAATTAACGTATTAATATTGCCATTGCTATCAGCGACAACTTCAGCCAGCTTGGTTTGCGTTGAGTGAAGCAAAATCGCCACCGGTTCGCCAAATCCGAACCCGCCGGCCTCAATGCGAATTTGATCATCCGGAATCACATTGAAAGGGATATTGCCCGCCGGATTGCCATTGGCAAGGCAAACAAAAAGCGGCGTGGCAACGGGTAAGCAATGCGCGGAAGAAGCCTTGTTGTAAGCGGACAAAACATTACACGCGGCAATCGCGTGGCCTTTGGCATTGGGATGGAATAAGCCTTGAGATTTATCAAAGCGAATACTAGAACTTTCATTTAAACTGTTTGCTATTACGAGATTGGAAAAAATCCTATTTTTCTGATCATTAATATAGCTAATATATCCCTCTGAATTTGACACAACATTCTCCCATGCTCCTCCCGCATCACAATCTTGGATTAGCAAACGCGCCCAATCCGGCGCGACAATATACGCCAAATGCCGGACGGAGCACTTCTTCCAGTCACCATAAGCAGAAACCAAATTATCAATCAGCGCGCGGGATTGCGCGTCGCCGTTGCCATCCAAATTGAGCAGACGGCGAATCTCCGCATTAAAATTGGCTTCTTTGATATTATTGGCCAGCGCGTTATCGTCATTTGCCGGACACAAAGCATTATCCCCCAAAGAATTTTCCACATTAACGAATTCAAAGCGCGGGTTGGCGGCGGAATTGCTAAACGCTTCCTCAATTTTTTGATTGATACTCTTTATTTTTCTACGTGCATAATCAATATCCTCCTTGCGAATAGCGCTACACCACGACGGTGATTTTGATTTTTCCGGTAAAATATTCGGATAATTCAATTGCAGAATACGAGCGTTGGTAAAAGTTTGTAATAATTTATCTTGCGCCCAAATTTCTTTGGCATAGAGTTTGTTAATGGCATCTTGGCTGTTAACGAAAAACCGGTCAAAATTTTCGCAAGTCGCGAATTGATCGGCCAAAAATTCAATTTCCGCCGGCGGATCCGGATATTCCTGCAACGCTCGCCGCAAAATATTTGGCAAAACGCAAGCATAAACCAAATCCGTAAACTTGGCGTCGTTGCCGCCCATACCGACAGTGACCAAATCCACATCGGCGGGGGTCAGGCCGGCTTCGCCCAGTTTGTCCAGCGCCTGTTGCAACTGCGAGTTGGGCGCAATTTGATTGCCGGCCATATCGCCCACCACCGGCGGGCGCGAGCCGGTTTCAATCTTGGCGCCGCTGCAAGTCAAATCAATCAAAATAATATCTTCATCATTCAATTCCGGCTTGAATTTGTTTTTGTTGATCTTGGCATAGTTTTGCAGGGCGCGATGGCAGGAATCGTTGCCGGAAAACAACGTGTCGGTATATGTGCCTTGCTCATACGCTTCGTTTAGATATTGGGTTGAATCTTGAATAGAATTCCCCGCGCCTTCGCCGGATTGGTAGGAATCCCCCAGCGCCACATAGACGAATTTGTCGGTTACCTCCGGCGTGGGATCAAAGAATTCTTCGGGCGGGGCAATCATATTAATCGTGAATCTTTCGTCCGCGCGGCAAATGGCTACTTCATCGGGAAGGCGCAAGTCGGTTTCTGACGCGTCAAAAAAATCTTCCGGCGGAGTTGCCAGATCAATCACCTCCCTCTCGTCGGCATGGCAAATTGCCATCTCATCGGGCAAAAGAAACGATGGATTGCCAACGGTAAAAAAATCCGCGGGCGGGGTTGCCAGATCAATCGTGGTGGTCGCATCCGCATCATTGATGACAATCTCGGGCAACTCCTGCGCCCACGAATAGGCAAATAAAGATAACGAAACAGACAAAAATACAAAAAATTTCAGCTTTGATTTCATTATCTTTTTCATTATAAATTGCCGATACTAATGACAAACACCACATAAAATAAAGCAACAAATAACAATAAGCCCAAAACAGCACCTAATAAAAATTTTAACAATTTTCTTTGCGTGTGATAAAAAAAGATGATGCAAACAAAGCTAATCGCAACACCGACAAATTCAATTAAGTAGATAAATTTAGTTAAGTTAACCGATTGCGGCAGTGGTAATATTGCAAAATTATGAATACCCCCCCTAACATCGCCGTTTAGTAGCCAATAGTAAATAAATTTGCCCACAACCCCTCCCCACAAGATCTCCGGCACCAAAAACATCGCGCCGAAAACCGCCAGCCATATTTTTTGCTTTTTTGTCATATTGTTTTGTTAGTTTTTGATCTTCGCCCCCCCGCGCCAAATTCGCTAATTGCCGTAGATGAAGACAAACACTCCGTTCGCGCCTTTGTCGCCCTGGTTTTTGCTCATTCTCACAATATGGCTTTTTTGATCGTTGAATTTTTCCGGGGCATAAATATACTCGCCGTAGGTAAACCGGGAGCATCCGGCGCCGCCGATTGGGTCGCCGCCCTCAATGAATAAATCAACTGGCGTCATCCAGCTATGGCCGCCGCAAGAAGTTCCGACTCCCTCCACGCTCCATGAGAAACGGTTTAACGTTCCCTTCATCATCGCGGAGAATTCGTTATAATTGATTGGGTTTCCTCCGCTGTCTTGATCGTTGGCGGGGCTTGATTCTTTTGCCAGGGTCATTTTAGACGATGCCGGCGCGGAGAAGTCATGGTATTTGATTTCTCCGGTCGGCGCGGCGCCGAGCTTGGCAATCGCGTCTTCAAGCGCGACTTTGAGCAAAGTATCTTTCAATTCCGCGCCGGGGCGCCAATTCACGATTTTAGCGGCGGGATCGTCTTTC
>DAOSDI010000043.1:0-2941 GCA_035362275.1 Candidatus Pacearchaeota archaeon
TTCCGGGCGAATGATGAAATTTTTTACCGGCTGCCAAATTTTTTAACAATTTCCGTAGCGTCTATAAGATATTCTCCTATTAATTGCAAAATTCTTTGGGAAAAACAAATAAAAAAGGCAAGAATTATCCTCAAGGATTTTTCTTGCCGGCAAGCTGGCTTGCCACCAATGCGTCAATTCCCGTGCCTCCTTCCACAATTACTTTCTTGGCAGAAGGTTCTTCTCCCCGCCGCCTTTCTGTTAGGAGCAGCGCGTTTAACGCTTCTCCAAACGGGATTTCGGCTTTTTCCGAGAAATTGCTCACATCCTGATACAGGCTTGCCAGATTGCTTCTCCGGCTTTCATTAAATGCCTGTTGGTCAAATATCTGTCCGGCCGCTTTGATTTCGGCTTCGTTTCTAGTTATTTCCACAGTCAGCCTTTTCAGGACTGATGCCGTCGCCCAATTTACTATTTCTCCAGATCCGGCAATAATAGCAGCAGCTTCCTTCTTTATTTCTTCCTCGGGGACTCGAAGCCGGCTTCCCTTGGCGATATTTGCCAATATCAACTCGATTGTTTTTTTTGTTTTGTCTGGAGCTGATAGGTCTCTGCTATATCGAGCGACTAATTCAATGGTTTTTGTTTCGATTTCCTTCTCATATAATACAAAGGCCAACTCTTCGGCCAACTCTTTTAACAACCGATTGATTTCTTCCATAATGAGCGGTTCTTGACTTTGAGCCGCTCTTATCAGCACGCCTTCATCAGCGCGGTTAACAATTTCTTGTACCCGTGCTTTTATTTCATCATCTTCAAGGGGCTTGCTCTTCCACATGGCAATTGCTCTGACAATTCCCTCTATGATTAAAGAGGGGTTTTTTATCAGCTCGGCGCTGGTATATTGTCGAATAACATCGGCGGCATACTGTTTAATTATGCCTTTCCAACTGCCGGTGACTTCTTCAAAATCCAACTCCCTTATGCCTCTCATTATTGAGGCGCGGGCGAGCCATACCATCCACGCGAAATAAAAAGTCACGCTGATGGTAGAATCGTCCTTGGTTGTGACATTCTCCAGCTTGGTTTCTTTATCTTGCCGTTCGGCTAGGTAAGATCTCCACCAATAAAATGGCCGAAATTGAAGAGCAACCCTCCTTGTTGTATATGAGGTCGTTGTTTCTCCCAGAATCAGAGAGTATCCTATTTCGTAGGCTTCATCACCTCCAAACGCGAATTTATTCCAAATAATTTTGTAATGAACCAGCGCGGCTAGAATTCCGAAATAAAAAAATCCAAGAATTCCGTGCCACAAAATATCGGCAAGATAGCCCAGGAAGATTCTTTCCTCTCCTTGTGTCCAATAATAGATGGGATATGTGGCAAGGAAATTAGTTGCCTCTGGTAGCGATCTCCCTGCTTTGAAGAGTTCTGTTATGCCGAAGGAGAATAATAATAAAACTAAAATTATTACTATTCCCCAAATGCATTTTTCCATGATTCTTAACGCCTTTTCCCATTTGCCGCTGATTTCAGAATTTTCAGCGGTTTTATTGATTTCGATCATCTATTGAATTCCTCCGTTTTTCATTTGTCCAGATGTGGTTGGTAAAGAGCATTGTAATTATATATGTTGTTTTAATTTTTGTCAACCTTGACAAAATTATAGAAATATGCTAAACTGCAACCAGCAAAGGAGGAAGAAAATGGGAAAAATAACGAGTGTGATTATTCTCGCGCTTATCGCGGGCGCTTACGCGGTGCTTTCCGCGGGCGTGGATATATTCCTGATAGTTTTCTTTTTTGCCTTTCTTCTTTTCTGGGTGGCGGTGAAGCCGCTCAAAGAAGAGAAAAAGGAGAAAAAGATAACGGAAAAAGACCTCGAGGATCTCGAGGAGAAGCTTGAAGAAAAGTTTGGAAAATAAAAATAATGTTGCCTATGGCAACCCCTTTTTTTATTCATCCGCCAGAATACCTCGGGGCTCTGCCCGGAGATGAATGGCGGGGAATCAAACTTTATTTTAGCTAGCCAGAGCGTCAAATGTCCGGCATACTGGGCGGACCAAAACCGCTCGGCATGTTCACAGACGAAGATGGCGATGATTGTGTTGGTGCTGATGGTTGCGCTGATGAGGCTTGTGCGGATGATGAAGAAAGCCGTGTTCTGAAATTACTAAAAGTTTTGGGTAGAGCTTTAGCTCTTGAGGAAACTCCCGGATCTATCCTTCCTTTTGCTTCTTTAGCCATTTTTCTGCCTACATTGGCGATCGGTTTTAGGCTGCCGGTCAATTTGTCCGTTATTTTGCCACTGATTTGCGGGATTGTTCCGGCGACTATCGCGTCCGCAGTCATCATATAAATGCAAATCATAAACCAATATAATGTGTCTTGGCGCAAAAATATATTATAGGTTCCCCCCAAACTCACATAACCGGTGGAAATATCCGGCAACAATGATTTCAGAGTGCTTAACCCCAATGTCAGCAAGAACAAAGTCATCGGTCCGGCGATTGACCAGCCGATGAGCCACTTGAACCAATCGGAGAACATGCGATTAGTTTGCGGGAGAACGCTGGCCAAAATTGCCAACGGAGCGAGCACCGCTAAAATCTGGATCATAAAAACGCGCGTGATAAAAAATATCGCATAGGAAAACATCAGTCCGCTTAAAATCTCCCCCACCAATACTTGGACCAAATAATAAGGTATCGTTGTGAGCCAATAACTGTTGCCCAAAACTATGGCGATTATTCTCACGGCGTTTGCCAGGCTTCCGAGCGGTACTGCCGCCGCAAGGGAATTAACAGAGTACTCCATCATTAACAACGCGCCGCTTTGTATCAAGCCGTGGGCGAATTCTTTGCAGCTGTCCAAAATGATGGTTTGCTGGCCGACAATCAGGCTTGGGGTGGCGATGTTGGAAACGTCAACCAGCATTTTAACGAATAACGGGCTGAAATGG
>DAOSDI010000044.1:0-2926 GCA_035362275.1 Candidatus Pacearchaeota archaeon
TTGGAAAATTTGAATCTTGGCGAAGGCGCGGCAATGAAATTTTTTTCGTCCGTCGAATTGCAAAACTTGAACATCGGTTTTAACTTCAGGCAAATCATTAATAATTATTTGCAATGGCAAAATTAAGAGATTCAATTCTTTAAAATATGGCAAAACAATTTTTGCATGAAAAATCAAATGTGGAGGGCGATGTTGATTTGGGAGAGAATGTGGGTGTGTGGGCGTTTGCTTCGATAAGAGGGGATGAAGGTAAAATCATAATTGGCGATAATTCCAATGTTCAAGATGGCGCGATTATCCATGGCGCCGTTAGTATTGGCAAAAATGTTACGATTGGCCATAATGCGGTAATTCACGGTGCAAAGATCGGCAATAATGTTTTGATTGGCATCAGCAGCGTTATTTTGGATGGTGTTGAAATTGGCGATTGGTCCATCGTTGCGGCGGGCAGCGTGGTAGTCCCGAATTCCAAAATTGAAGGCGGCAGCGTGGTTATGGGATTACCCGGGAAAGTTGCGCGCTTGGTGAATGAAAACGATAAAAAATACATTCAATCCGCGTGTCAAAATTATCTTGATAAAATAAAGGATTATTGATAAATTGGAACAGGCGGGTTGACAATGTCAGAATTTTGCCAAATAATGATATTGTAATATCAAAATTTATATAAATTTTGATATTTTAACCTAAATCTATGATAAAACGAGAAATTCAGGAAAAAATTGAAAAAGAATTATTCCAAGGCAAGATCATTATTATCTACGGCGCGCGGCGAGTGGGCAAAACCACTTTGGCCAAAGAAATTTTGGCAAAATACAAAGATCAGGGCAGTTATTTTAATTGTGAGGTCCTGAGTGTCCAAGAGGCGCTTGCTAAGCCCGAACCAAAAATGATCAAGGATTATTTGGGAAACGCCAAATTAATCGTTTTAGACGAGGCGCAACGAATTAAAAATATCGGTTTAATTTTGAAAGTTTTTATTGATGCTTATCCGGAAACGCAAATTTTGGCCACGGGTTCGTCGTCGTTTGATCTGGCCAACAAGATTAACGAACCGCTCACCGGCCGCAAAATCGTGTTTGATCTTTATCCGTTTTCGCTTTCTGAAATCAAAAATGGCGGAGTCGCCCGGATTAATGCCGGGTTGGAAAAAATTTTGCGCTATGGAGTTTACCCCGAAGTTTTTATCGCGCCTGAAGACGTGGCGTTCAAGCGGTTGAATGAGATTGCCAGCAGCTATCTGTTCAAAGATGTTTTGAATTTTGAAGGTATTAAAAAATCAAGCGTTGTGGCAAAGCTTTTGCAATTGCTGGCATTACAATTGGGAAATGAAGTGTCTTTTGGCGAATTGGCCAATCGATTGGATATCAACCGTTTGACGGTCGAAAAATATATCAATATTCTGGAGCAATGTTTTATAATTTTCCGCTTGAATTCTTTTGGCCGCAACTTGCGCCATGAAATTACCAAATCCGTTAAAATATATTTTTACGATTTGGGAATTCGTAACAATTTGATTAATAATTTCAATCCCTTGGAAATTAGAAATGATGCCGGGTTTTTGTGGGAGAATTTTTGCGTGCTTGAACGGATGAAACGCAACCATTACAGGGATGTTTTTTCCAATAATTATTTTTGGCGCACATACGACCAAAAAGAAATCGATTATATCGAAGAGAGGGAGGGTAAACTTTTTGCCTATGAATTCAAATTCGGCAAAGAAAACGCCAAAGCGCCGGCAAAATTCTTGGAAGCTTATCCGAATTCGGAATTCAAAACTATTAATCGCGCCAATTATCCCGAGTTTTTGTTGTAATTTTGTATGTGGAGAGTTTATGGCTATTCCAAACAAGAAGCGATCAAGATTGCCATTAAAATCGTAAAAAATTTTTGTGATTTTAGCCCCGACAGTTTTGACGAAATAATCTTTGTTTGCTTTGATACTGAAACTTTCGAAATTTATAAAAAATTAAATGGATAAAAAATATTTGGAAATAATTAAATTTGCGCAAGAATTGATAAAAATCAAATCACAAGGCGTAATTGACGGGGAAAAAAATATTGCGAAGGCAGTTTTTGATAAGTTGGTGAATTTTGGGTTTAAGCCAGAGTTAATTGGCGATAAATTGCGGCCATCGGTGATTTGTCGTGTAGAGGGGGGCGATAAAGTTATATGGTTGGAAAGTTGTTTGGACACGGTCCCAGCAGGTGATTTTTCAAAATGGGAATATCCGCCGTTTGAAGGAAAAATTGTTGGTAATAAAATGTTTGGCCGAGGCGTGGCGGATGCGAAAATCGGGATTGCAAATTTTTGCTATTTAGCCAAGGAATTGGTAAATGATAAAAAATTTAATGGGTCAATTTTTCTTGGTTTTGATGCTGATGAACAGGCGGGGAATTTTTCTGGAATAAAAGAGGTCATTAAGCATGTCCCCAAAGCCGATATTTGTATTTTGGGTTATCAGGGAATTGATGAAATTTCAATTGGCGGCCGGGGTTGGTTAAGATTTAAAATCACTACTTTTGGAAAAACAGCTCATACGGGGAGTCGAAAAAACAAGGGAGTTAATGCGATCCATACAATGGGAAAAATTATAGTTGCATTAACTTCTTTAGACTTTAACTTGAAAACTGAACCGTTTTTTGAATTTGGCTCATCGCTTAATGTGTCGCAAATCAGCGGAGGGACAGCAATTAATGTTGTTCCGGATAAATGCGAAGCGTTATTGGAAATTCGTTGGTTGCCGTCGCAAACAAAGGAGAAAATTTTAGAAACGATTAAATTTGCAATAGATAATATTGGCGTTCAATATGAGTTAACGGAATTGCAATGCGAGCCGGCTTATTTAACCGATTCGAAAAATAAATTTTTGCGAATTTTAAAAAGTAACGCAGATGAAATATTGGAAAAAAGAATACCGTTTGA
>DAOSDI010000045.1:0-2670 GCA_035362275.1 Candidatus Pacearchaeota archaeon
TTCGTCAATCGTCGGCATACTTTAAGCCAAGTATGCCTCCTCTTTCCTCATTTGGCTCGCGCGAAATCTGAAAATTTCGCTTCAAAGCCAATTCAGCAACAGACCCCTAAATTGTTTTGCGATATTTGATTGCGCGCGGGATTTAAAACGGCCCGGCCATTTTGTTGTTTTCTTAGAAATTTTGCATTTTAAAGGGTTGTTTCCAACGGGCGCGGGAAGGTGCAACCTTGATATAAACTGCATTTTGGTGCCGTCATTATATCATATTCAACTGATGGATTTTTACCCGATTTTCAGCTACAATGACGGTGTTGGCCAATCAAACAAAATTGCAAAAGGGATCAGCAGATAAATTTTAGCCATAATTACTTGAGAGGGGCTTAATTTGCGATAAAATTATGGATATTTCGGTCCAAAAACAAAACGGCGTGGTTTTTACCCCCCAATGGGTGGCGGATTTTATGGTGAGTGAAATTTTAAAAAATCAAAAAATAATCGGTAATGAAAAAATTTTGGATGCCGGTTGTGGAGAAGGCGTGTTTTCGGCGGCCGCAGTCAGAAAATTCTCTGAATTGTCCGGCAAGCCGGTTGAACGAGTGATTGAAGAAAATATATATTTTATTGATATCTCTCCAGATTATATTAAAACAACAAAAAAAAATTTGCAGAAATTGTCAAAAGAAAAAATTTTAAAATTCAATGACATTTTAGCGGATTTTTGCTTTTATAATTTTTCACAAAAATTTGATTATATTATCGGCAATCCTCCCTATGTGAGAATACAGAATTTGAATGAAAGACGTGCGCAATTGCAAGAAAAATTTAAAACAGCTTCAAACGGTTCAATAGATCTTTACTATTGTTTTTTTGAGCAAGCTTTGAAAATTATTAAAAATTACGGCAAAATTTGCTTTATTACGCCCAATTCTCATTTTCATTCTTTTGCCGGTAAAAATTTGCGGGATTTATTGTCACCATATTTGGAAAAAATTGTTGATTTTGACTATTTTCAAGTTTTTGGCGATGCAACAACATATACGGCAATAACTTTTTTGAATAAAGATAAGCCAAGCATGTTTTTATATGCACAAAATTTTAAAAATGATTTTTCAAATCTTGAATATAGGCAAATATCCCAAAAAAATATTCGCTCGGAAAGATGGGAATTTTTCAGCGATGATTACTCGCAAAAAATTAAAGAATTAAACAAAAAATATTCAAAACTGAATGAAGTTGCCGATATTCATTATGGAATTGCAACGCTGAAAGACGATGTTTATATTTTTTCTCCAGAAAAATTTAATGATAGCTATTTTTATTTTAAAGGTTATAAAATAGAAAAATCATTATGTGTTCCGATTATTAAGGCCTCAACTTATAAAGGATTGGATCAAAATTTATATTTGATTTTTCCTTATGAAAACGAAAAAATAATTTCGCAAAAAAAATTCCAAGAAAAATATCCCAATGCCTATAATTATCTTTCCGATCATCGCGAGATTTTAGAGTCAAGAGACAAAGGCGGAGGCAAAAATTACGAAGAATTTTATGCTTTTGGGCGTAGCCAGGGATTAAAAACAAGTTTTGGCAAAAAAATCATTACCAGTACGATGAATATTGCGCCGCGATTTTATGTTATTGAAAATAAAAAAACGAGTTTTTTTGCCGGTTATTGCGTGAAGCCTAAGTATGAATACATTGATATTTACCAGCTTTGCGATGCGTTAAATTCCGATTTTATGAAAGAATATATCGAATCGGTTTCAAGAAGTTATCGTGGCGGATACAAGTCTTATGCCAAAAGTTTCTTAAAGGATTTTGTCCATCCTTATTTTTTCAAATCACAGCCAACTTTATTTTAACTTAAAACTCAAATATTATGGATAACAATCAATTTTTGAAAGAAATTAAAAAATCCTTTATTGTATTTTTGAAAACACATTCGCGGAGCAACAAAAAACTGATTGTCTTGCATGGTTCCATTGCCAGTGACATTAAAAATAAATTAGGGCATGAATATGGGGTTAAATCTCTTGGCGTTGAGAATAATAAAGAAGGCAGAATGCAGGGTAGATACATGGAAAAAACTGTTGATATTCTCATTTCAAAAAATAACAAAGATATTGCTGGAATTGGAATAAAATTTGTAATGAATAATTATTCTCAAAATTCCAATAATTATTTTGAAAATATGCTGGGAGAGACAGCGAACATTAGATCGAATAACAAAGATTATTTTCAAATCTTAATATTACCCGAAGACTTACCTTACTACAACAATAAAGGCAAAATAATAAAATGGGAAAAAATTACCAGCCATAATATCAGCAAGTACATTGTTTTATCGGAAGATGATGCGGCAAAGTATTTTCATACGCCGGTTAAAACATTATTATTTATCATTAGATTTCCAAAATGCGACCATAATTCCATAACTTCAAAAACTGCTTACAAAAAATATTATCTTAGCCGAAGTAGCAATATCAATATGCGAATATCCGATAAAATAGCGGGCGAGTTTGGGCGCGCGATGATTTTAAATGATTACGAGACGTTTATTGACAAAATAATACATTATATTAAAAGCATTTAATGGCAAAAACATGGATTCGCCGATTGAGGAAATCAAGAGCCGGCTGGACATCGTGGAATTTGTCGGCCAGTATCTGA
>DAOSDI010000046.1:0-2654 GCA_035362275.1 Candidatus Pacearchaeota archaeon
TTGATATTACTGTTTGTAATATTTTAAATTCAAAGGGGCTTGGTGCGGATATAGTATTCCTTGTCGGATTTGACCAAGGAAGATTTCCCTTAAAAAAAGACCCAACTGAAAATGAGATATATCAAATGTTGGTTGCTATAACAAGAGCGAAAAAAAGAATTTATTTAATAAATACAATTGGTAGAAAAATATCTCAATTTATTGATTGTTTAAATAAGAAGGACATTGATATTTGAAAGATATAAATATTAGTTTTATTCCCCGCCAAAAAGGCATCTGCCAAAAAATCTTAGGTTTTCAGTCTTGGATTCGCTTCCCGCCAAAAAAATCACGGGAAGGCCCGCAATTCAATGGGCGGCAGTAGTTGTCGCAAGAAATTTTGACGGTAGAATTAGTTTTTGCGTTAAAATTAAAGAAGCGGCCAAGAGATGTTTTGGCGCATAAGAAATTATTGCGCGAGGTAAGTACGTATTTAGTATATATTTAAATATATACTTTTGCGGATGGGAAAAATTGCGCGGGAAGTGAAGTCTGCGGGGGAGTCTTGCTCCGGCGGGCTTTCAAGTTTTTTCCAAGAAAGAGCAAGATAGCGTATTCCATGGATTGGATTGGCAGAGCGGTTATTCTTTGAAAATTGAGATGATAAAATAATCAAAGACCGCTTTTAAAAGCGGGTTTTTGCAATCAAATTAAAAATTAAAAGGGGTAGAAGCATTACCGTATTTTACTTGTTTCCAGAGTTGCCAGATGCAACCCAACAAGAAGCGCTACGTGGTAATTTTGATCATACCCCTGTATGGTTCGCGGGTTATTTTGGCCGTCAAGCCAGTGGAACACTGCCCGGTAACCGGCGTCATATTTTTCCAATACGACGCGATGGTTGGAATCAGCCTCTATCCATTCATCCATTTTTGAAAGGAGATCGGCGTGATCAATGGTCATACCCGCAAGTAATTCCGGGCTTTCAATAAGGTCGGCATCGGCTAGCCATGTTTTATCGCGATCTTCGCCGAGAAACATTATCAAATTCTCCTGCCATCTTTTTATGAATTTGGCCGAAGGATTTGGCTTAATGCCTCTATAGTGGTGGCTTTTTACCAAAGACTCTTTAATTAATTCCGCTTTCGGGGTACTTATTTTTTTTAACCAGTCGAATTCAAAAAATACACCCTTGTCAAGCAGCCATTTTACAAAATCCAATTTAACCAGCTCCTTTTGCAGACTGTTTAATATCATAAAGCAATTAATCAATTTTGTCAACTTTTTTAAAATTTTGGTTTATGCTTTGTCGTATTGCATTAAGGCAAAAATGTATTTCTACCAAGATATTCTTATGGGGTGGTAAAAATCGTTAATTTTTTTATTACTTACCAGGCGCGGATAGAACGAGGTTCTAACCAAAGTGAAGGATTTTACGCTACTGACGGTTTCGAATCATCTAACAGCGCGTAGAGATATTTAAAGAGCGTTGAAAAACGTTACCAGGCTGATACAATTTCGCATAAAGACGGGTTGGGACAATCTTGGAAAGAGGTTCTAACTTGGTTCATTATCCTGCTCAATAATAAGGGTGCTTTAGTTTGCCGCAAATTGGCGTTGCCGCTAATACTGCAAACTGTATATTCCGGACATAAATATGAAGTTCGCCGGTGTCTTGCTCCGGCGGGCTTTCAATCTTCTCCAATCGCCAATCGGGTTGTTTTGGTGTAAACTAAAGGGATATGATTATAGATATTCACACGCACATATACAACGAAGAAGCGCGCAAAACTTATTTTGCCAAAACAAAAAACAAAATATCAAAGGTTTTAGTAATGGCTTGGTGGGAAGATGATCTTAATGATTTATTGAAATTTGTTGCCGCGGAGAATAATTTTTTTCTTGTCGGGGCTGTAGATACGGAAAAGAACATAGCGGATCAATTATCGGCGCTTGAAAAGTTGTTTCAAGAAAAAAGGATAGTGGGAATAAAATTATATCCTGGCTATCAATATTTTTACCCGTCGGATGAAAAAATTTTTCCGATTGCTAAACTTTGCCAAAAGTACGATAAGCCATTGGTTTTTCATTCGGGCACGACTTACAGCGGAGAAGGCGGGGCTTTATTTAAATACGCGCATCCAATATATATCGATGAATTGGCGGTTAAATTCCCGCAATGCAAAATAATTATTTCCCATTTCGGTTTTCCTTATTACATGGAGGCGGCAACGGTAATTTATAAAAATAAAAATGTATTTACGGATATATCCGGGACTATAGAAAAAACCGATTCCAAAAAAAATGCAAAAGATGTTTTAGCCCAATATATTGCAGATTTACGCCGGATATTTTCATATTATCCTCATGTTAAAAGCAAAACCATGTTTGGCACTGATTATAGCGGTGAAAATTTTTCATTATGCGAGATAACGCCTTATGTAAAACTTGTGAAGCAGGTTTTTTCCAAGAAAGAGCAAGATAGCGTATTCCATGGATTGGCCGAGCGGTTATTTTTTGGAACCCAAAAATAAAATTAAAACTATTAGAGCAATAACAGCCGCTCCTTTTTTTAATTCATCCGTTCAAAAAAAATAAGAAAAAACATCTGCATGTATGGATCGTATCAGGTTATTTTCAAATGGGCGGCTGGGATGGCTTGTTTTTGTTCGCGG
>DAOSDI010000047.1:0-2485 GCA_035362275.1 Candidatus Pacearchaeota archaeon
CCGACGTAGCCGGTGCCGGACTTCAATCCCAGCGGGGCAAGAATTTCGGCGGCGTACTTTTCCTGAAAGCGAATCACCGCCGCGCGGGTGGCGGCGTCAAAGTTGCCGCTTAAAATCCCGCCCGGATAGATCAAGCTCCCCCGCGACTTTAAAAATTCCTGCAGGCAAACGATTTGCGCGCGGCTTGGCGTCCCCGGATACAAATCGGCGACAATCGCGGCGCAGGAAAATTTCGGCGCGGCCGAAACCCGCGCGGCCAAAATCGCGCTCACGCGGGCAATCTCGGCTTTCAGCGCTTCAATTTGTTTTTGCAAAGCCTCAATTCGGGATTTTTCATTTTCCATCCCCCCGGACGGCGCCGTGCCGGCCGGCACGATTGAGATCTTAAACGAATATGGCAGTGTCGTTCCCGTCCCCGAGCCGAAGTCAAAATTTTTCCCCGAACCGAACGGCATCAAAACCAGCGACGAATATCGCCGGCCGAAATCTTCAATCTTCAACATCGCATTGCCGTCCGCGGCAGTTTCCAGTTCGCCGGCGGAACATTTTCCGGCGGCATCGCAGGCCAGATAAGGCACTGCAAATTTGTGCTCGGCCGCGGCGGCAAAATCAAGGCGCAAATTGCCGCTTCCACCCGTGATTTTTTGCCAATTGCCGGCAAAATAGGGCGTGTTGTATGTCACCGACAAAGACACTTGATCCGAAGCCGGCAGATAATTGATCCGGGGAGAAACGACAAACTCCCGCAAATCCGGGTATTTATAACAATATTTCGGGCCAACCGAACAATCGTTGGCCGCCAGCGCGATCAGCCAGTCCCGAAAAACCTGGGCAAAATCAACGTCAAAACCGTTTTTTCTCAGCGCATAATCAATGGAGGCAATTCCCGTTTGATCGCTTTTTATGGAATCGGCCAATATCGCAACGCCATAATGATCAACGACATATTGCGCCCACAAATGCGCCGCGCCGTAGTTGGCCGGCACGTTTTCCCACTCCGTCAGGCTTTTGCCGGGGTCGTTTAAAAATGACTTCACCCGTTGCTGGAAATTGCTTCCCCCGAACGGCGCGTCATAACCCAAAATCGTGGAAGAATATTCGGCGCGGACTTCGTTGAGCCAGACCTCTTCAACTACGTGGCGCAATCGCTCCTTTTGGTTGAAAGTGATCAAATGCGTGTATTCATGCGCCAGATAAGTTTTTGCCAGCGGCGCGTCAACGAAAGAGGTGTTGAAATAAACCATCTCTCTTTCGTTTGACCCGGGAGATTGGTATTTGGAATAGCCGTCCGCCGTGTTAATGTAGCCGCCGGTGCCCTTAACCATTCGGTGGATCAGAACCGTGAGTTTCCCGTTGCGGGCAGAATCCGAGCTGGTGCTGGCGCCGAAAAGTTCCGTGAGTTTGGGTTGGATGTGCCGCGAAAATTCCGTGTCCATACCCGAAAGAAGGGCGCCATATCGCTGGCGCTCCGATGAATCCAAATCGTTCCACCAAGCATTGTCGGCGTAAAAATAGATCTTCTCCCCCGCCCAGACCAGCGACGCCGAAAGTTGGCTTCTTCCCGCCGAATCGTATTGCTTGTCAATGTTAAAAGCCGCCTGATCGCCATAGTTATCCGCCCGCGCAAAAAGCGGCAACAGCGCAATCATCGCCGCCGCAACCACCCCGCACCGCAAAACTTTTTTGGCTTTTTGTCCTTCAATCATCTTCGTTGCGTCTCATTAAACATCTTAAATATACTTCAAAAACGCCAAAAAGCCAAATTCAGCCAACAAACGCAAGATTATATCACCGCACCGGTTTGGGATCGCTCACCCCGCCCTCCTCGCAGCTGTAAATCACGCAATGGAAAAACATATTTTTAACCAATACGAGGATTAAAATTAACAACAAAAACCAAAAAAAATAAATTTGAAATAATAAGAACTATTAATAATATCAATAATAAATATTTAACAAGCCTTTTAATACTCATTCTTAAAACAAAACTCAAAGTGCCCGATAATCCCAAAATTTGGATTAATAAACATATAATTAAAAATACACTAGATTCAGAGCTGTCCGGAAAACTTAACAAGCCATAAAAAACTCTTCCTTCACCAAGTCCAAATATAAAACGCACCATATTGTACAAAAAATTACCTATCGGACTCCACATAACCTCCGGCACCAAAAACATCGCCAAAAAAACCGCCAGCCATATTTTTTGCTTTTTTGTCATATTGTTTTGTTAGTTTTTGATTTTCACTTTGGCCTCACCCGCTCCAATCCGCTCAATAACGCTTGGGCAACTTCTTTGCCGACGGTTCCCCGTTTGGCCATCATTTGGATTTCTTTGGCCAGCAAATCAATTTGCCGATTGATCAACCGCCCCGCCGCGGCAATCGCCGCGGTTTTGGCTTTTTGCGGCAAGCGGTTGTCGGCTTGCAATTTGGAAAATTCAGAGGGTCTAATCCTCTGAAAATCCTCTGCAAAACTACCACAC
>DAOSDI010000048.1:0-2386 GCA_035362275.1 Candidatus Pacearchaeota archaeon
TGAAAAATTCAGAGGGTCTAACCCTCTGAAAGCCCTCTGTGGAACTACCGCACCGGCTTGGGATCGCTCACCCCATCGGGCTGGCAACTGTAGACCACGATATCGCCGCCCGCGCTTGACCAGAGCCAATAGCGACCGGCGGGCAGAGTTAATGTGCCATAATCTTTTTCCAAAGCAGTCACCCCTTGATAAACATTGCTTATCGTACTTCTTTGCTTATCCCAAACCGGCAATTCAGTGGAAATACCGACATAAATACCAGTTCCTCCTCGGCTCGGGAGCAAAATCCCGTGCTCATAACTCCGCGCGACAACATAGATTTCGCCACCCGAAGTGGTGAATTCCGCGGTTTTATCGTTTACTATGTACGGATACCCCAGCTCCGCCTGGCTGGCCGGAACGCCGTTGCAGGGAAGCAACTGCGTTGTCGGCGCGGGCGGGCCAGGCGGAAAGATCTTTGAAAGAATGAATGCGAACAAATAATCCGCGGCGAAAAACCAGATTAACGCCAGCAGTCCCAAGATGGCGGCAATTATGGCGGCGGTTTTGATTTTCTTGTTCATTGGATTTTCAATCTTACTTTATTTTAATGTACGCAAGACTGCCAGTCAAAAGCGCGTTCGCCTGCGGATCAAGTACAAACCGCGTCTGTTTTTTAATCAACGCGGTAAAAACATCAATTTGCCGGTTGATCGCGGTTTGGGCGGTTTTTATCAATGCCAATCTGGTTTTTGCCGGCAAAGAATTGTTTTTCTTTAATTCATCCAAAGCGGCAAACTGGATTTTTAAGGCCTTGGCCGAAACCAAAAGAATATCCCGCGCAACTCTGGTTTTGACCAACTTCAAATCGTAATAATGGCTGATGTTGGCAATAATAGAATCGATCGTTGCGGAATTGACAAAAGTTGAAGAGGCATTGCCGATGTTTCCGGCTTCATCTTGGCTGGTAATTTCCAATTTATGATTGCCGGTTCTCTGAAGCGATAAATCAATCGAGCTTGCCGTGGCGGTTGCATCGTCCAAATAAATTGCGGTTTCAATGCTACTGGTTGCAGACTGGTTGTCGGCAATTTGATAGGTTATGGGCAAGATTTTGTCATTGGTATAAGTTTTGTTATTTTCCGGGGAAACAATGGTAACTTCGGGAGGAATTGAATCAATCGGCTCAATAATTGCTTCAACCACTTTCCCGGTCGTTTGGCTTTTTGCCGTAATTTCGACCAAACCGGTTTGGTCCAACAGCGGCACCTCCACCAATATCCCGCCATTTTCATCGGGAATATACGGCCCGAAGGTTTGATCGGCGTAATCAATATTCACTTTTTCAATTTCGCCATCGTCGCTTGCGTTCGGGCTAAAACCGGTCAAATAAACCGCGTAACTGCCGTTGCCATCCGGTTTCCCGGGATAACTCACGCGGATTTCCTGGCTTATGGCCGCGCCGGATGATGTATCTCCTCTCAATTCAATCGTGTGCACTCCCGGACTGGCCGGCGGCAAAGTGATTGTTACATCAATATTGCCATTGTTATCGGCGACAACCGCGGCCAATTCGCTCTGTGTTGAATGGTGCAAGATTGTTACCGGTTTACCATAGCCAAGTCCACCGGCAACAATATGTATCTGGCTGTCCGGCATTGCGCTGAAAGGAATATTCCCCGCCTGAACGCCATTAGCCGAACAAACAAATAGCGGTGCGGGTACGGGCAAACAAGATGCGGCCGATGTTTTGTTGTAGGCCGACAATACATTGCAGGCGGCAATGTCATGGCCTTTGGCATTGGGATGGAACAAGCCCTTGGAACGATCGAAGCGAATTCCGGCATTTTCACCACCTCCTTCGGGAACGATTAAATTGGGTAAAATATCAGAATTTAACTTCTGATTAGAAAAATAATCTGCAAGGCTATCGAAAGAATTGTTAATCGCACCCCATGCCGCATCAACATCGCAATCGTGCAACAATAGTCTGGCTGGAACAGGAGTATTGATGTAAATCAAATGAATTACTGAACATTTTTTCCAATCGTTATAGGCAGAAACCAGGCCATCGATAAGCGCCCGCGATTGGACGTCGCCGTTGCCGTCAAGATTCAGCAAACGGCGGATCTCGGCGTTAAAATTGTCTTGATTGATACTGTTTGCCAAAGCATTGCTCTCATCTCCCGGACATAAAGCATTGTCTCCCAGGGAATTTTCCACATTAACGAATTCAAGCCGCGGATTATTGGCGGCGTTGGCATTAAAAGCATCTATAATCTTTTTATTGATCTCTTTTATTTTTTTGCGCGCGTAATTTATGTCTTCTTTGCGGATGCCACTACACCATGACGGTGATTTTTCTTTTTCCGGCAGAATATTAGGATAATTCAACTGCAGAACGCGG
>DAOSDI010000049.1:0-2252 GCA_035362275.1 Candidatus Pacearchaeota archaeon
ACCGTCCGGCCCGCGCAAGGGAAACGGTTCACTCAAAGACGGTTTCAATGTCAATCCGGTCCAAATCGCGCGGCACGTGAAGCCGCCATGGCGGCGACAGCCGAATCTCGGCTTTTTGGGTGCCCGGACGGCTCATTAAAAACATTTTTGCCTCCTCGGATTTTTTTTCGGAAAGCCCTTTTTTCAAATCTTCGGGATGCATCCCCGCATATATCGTCGCCGACACCGCCAGATCAAACGAGGACAGTTTTTGTTCTTCGTCAATGCCGGCACTTTCATATTGGACACTGAAAGTGCTTTCCTCGCAAATCATCCCTTCGGGAATCTGGTCGGAAACAAATTTCCTGCCCAATGTCTCAAGATCGGCCTTCCGGTAGGCGATCGCTTCCGCTTTCGCCGGCGCCTGCCCGCTGATTCGCGCCGCGTTGTCGCCGGCCTTGGCCGAGATCTCCGGCACGCCGATTTCAAATTTGATTTCATTCTCATCGGCGATTTCCAATCCCTGTTCCCGCGTTTTGGCAATCAACTCTTTTTTGATTTCCTCTTTGGCCGAATCCTGGATCGCGATTTTGGCATTTTCCAAATCTTCTTTCGTTACTTGGGGAACGATTTCATTGGAACCGCCGGTGAATTTTTCAAACGATTGCGCGGTGATAAAGGCATACTGGGGCGTTCCCGCCAATCCGGGAACGGAAAACGTTGACGGTTCAATATTGTATTTTTCGCCGGGGGCGGCGGCAACCACATGGACCACCGCCGATGATTTCGGTTCCAGCGTCACCGTTTCAACGATCAAAAACCAGGGAGATTCCGCGCCTTCCAGCGGCGGCTGGAATTTTTCCACCGGCGCCATAAGACGGGTGTTCTTGATAAGCGTCTGGACATTACTATAATCATTGAAAATCTTGACCGAACCCTGCGCCTTCCCCTGGGCGCTTTTCGTGCCGGTGGCCGGAGAGTCCGCGGAAACGGTTTTTTCCGCCGAAATGACAAATCCCGGCACCGCCGCGCGGACAGCGTCAACCTCGCCGATCGCCGGATCCACCAAAACGTGCATTTCCCGCGCGAAACTTTCGGTTTGCGGCCATATTTTCACCGCCGCGCGGGCAAAATTGGCGTCCCAAAAATACATTCCCGCCAGCACCGCGACCGCGGCAACGGCAATTCTCCATCCCCATTTTTTCAAAAACCCCGGGCCGTCATCATTGGTAAAAATATCTTTCCGGCGGTCCGGCGCCGAAAATACCTGGTTAAATGTTATTTTCGGCTTTGGATTTTCGCGGACGGCGGCATTAAAAACGCCGTCGCCGCCGGCAGGAAAGCCCGCCTCCGGCAAATCCGCCGGCAGAGGCATTTTTATTTCTTCGGTGTCAATTGTGTCCGCGGCGTGCCGCGGCGGCGGGAAAATATCAATTACCTTTTTCGCCATAAATTGATTGAAATTATTGGACTATCGGCTCCGACAGCTTGATTATAACAAAAACCGTTCGGTTTGAAAATTCAACATTCTTATCTTTTAATTTTTGTATCCGTATTTTGTATTCAATTTTGATTTTTGATTTTTAAATTTTTAATTTTTATGTGTATTTGTCCGCAATCGCCGACGCGGCGAAAGAAAACGGCTTGATCATCGGTTCAAACCCGTTGCCGCGGATCAATCCCGTGACTTCGCGCACCATTTCCCGCGTGGCGCCGCGCTCGCCCACATCGGCATGAATGTAGGAAAAATCCCACTTCAAATTGTCGGGCGAAATCAGTTTGCGCATTTCCAAAGTTTCGCGCAACACCAGCGCCAACTCGCAGGAAAGCAAAACTTCCTGCAAAATCCTCTGTTTGAAATTATAAAACTTTTTACCGCCGTAGCTGATTTTTTTCAAAAAAAACCGCCCGCCCGCGCCCAAACGCCGCACCACGATCGTGGCCGGAAAATGCGGCTGTTCCAGCGACGCCGAATCACATCCCACCACGATCTCATATTCTCTTTGCGGCTCTTCGGCCATATACGCAAAAATCTCGCCGATGGCATCGTCAAAACTCAAATTACCCTTCGTGGGATTGAAAAAATTTCCGTTCCTGAAAATATTGTCGGAATTATATTCTTCCATCTTTTTTTGCCTAATTTTTTCCTCTTGCGCTCGTATTTTGCATTTCCCCTTTCGCTTCACACCTCTACATTCTACCACCTCGCTCCAAAATATCAATGACCTGATTGCCCTTTTGGATAAAAAAATGCCTCGGCTTTCGCTTCGGCG
>DAOSDI010000050.1:0-2239 GCA_035362275.1 Candidatus Pacearchaeota archaeon
CTTGTTCGGCAAGCAAACGCAACGCCCGGCGCACCACCGCGGCTTTATTTTCCAATTTCCCAAGCCGAACCTGGGATTCAATGAACTCTTCCAAATCTTTAGTTAAAGGCACAGATAAAGTTGCCATAAATTTTTGATTTAATATGATATTATAATATGATATAATCATATCAATTAACAAAACCCCGTCAATATCCAAACCATTTGGATAACTTGTTGCCAATAGTTTATGGATTAATCATCACGATGATTTTCCCACTAATTTTGCTCCCCACCAGCGAATATTCTTTTTTTAGTGTGTCAGGCGCTAAACCTATGTCAATTTCATTAAAACCCGCCCTTGAATAAAAACTCGCCATTTGCGCAAGACACAACAAATAAACCGGCCTTCTTTTATCCTTAATAAGAATTTCCCTAACCAATTTACCGCCAATACCCATATTTCTATATTGCGGCCTCACAACCAAACTGCCCAATTCTAAGCAATTGTCTAATTCCTTAATCCTTGCACAACCAATGATTTCATCCTTATCTTTTGCTATTAAAAATTGATTGCAAGAAATTTCCCTTCCATCAGCCCTTTCGCTTCTTATCAATACCATTATTGATGGCAAATCTTTTTCAATTGCTTCCTTAATAATCATATTTAAATTTTACCAATTATGTTACGCTGATTTTCATAACAAGCAGACATGGGCAAAAACACAATTATTATCGCAATGGCCAGTTTTGCGGCCGGAACATTTTTGATGTGGGCAATAAAAACGATGTTTTAACTTTTGCGTATTTCCAAAAATAGCCCGGCAATCGCCAAGAGAGATTATCGCGATAAAGAAAGAAAAAGCTCAAATTTAAATCTTTTTCCCGATATAGAAAACGTATCCGTAATACTGTTTGTATTTTGAATACAATTCCGCCTCATATCTCATCTTTGCGATAAAATCCTCCACAGTTTTATTGCCAGCATATTTTTCCAACAACGATTTGCCCGCCGCTTCCCGCGGAATGAAATAATTATCCGTCCAGCATTTTTCGGGCAATGCGAATGCCGCCACAAGGCGATAACCAGCTTTCTGTATTACTGAAATATTGTGCGGTATGGTATTTATTTCAGGAACATTATCAACCCACCACTTTTCAATTTCCGCCGGGCGCTCATCGGTAAACCATGACTCATATGTTAAAGCAACACAGCCGTCTTTTTTAAGAAAACCTTTCCAGTAGTTCAGGCCCTTTTCAAAACCAATCCCGGCAATCGCTCCTTCAGACCATATAAGGTCAAATTCTTCTTTTTGGAAAGGAAGATTTTCCATTTGGCCGACAATGCCTTTTACTTTTTCTTGAAAATTAAATTTCTTGGCGTTTTCATTAAAAATTTTGATAAAATCCGGCAAAAAATCCACGCCGGTGATATTTCCGCCGATATTTTGCGCCAAAACCATTGTTTGTCCGCCGGTTCCGCAACCCAAATCCGCCACCCGCGGATTTTTATCAAGATCATCCAAAAAACTTAATGCCCTGATGGTCATTTCGGGACTGCCCGGCCCCTGCCGCTCCAACCCCAAATGCAATTCGCCAATCAATTTTAAATCAAACTCATTTATCAATTTGTTTTCTTTATCCATAATAATTTTATAGTTATAAATCCACCAACCACAAGCTAATCTCCAACGCCTGATTAACCTTTTCCATTAAAATCGAATCAAAAACCGCCAATCTCTTAACCAAACGCTGTTTATCAATCGCCCGGATTTGGTTTGCCAAAACCACGCACCGTTTGTCCAAATCGCTCTGCCCCGCCTCCACCAACACCTCGGTAGGATAAATCCGCTCGCCAACCTGCGAAGTAATCGCCGCGACAATCGTTACCGGACTGTAATGATTTGCAATATCGTTTTGAATAACCAAAGCTGGTCTCGTTTTTCTTATTTCCGAGCCAATCGTCGGGTCAAAATTAACCAAATGAACTTCGCCCCGTTTTGGGATTATTTGTTTGGACATATTTCATCATCAATTGAAAACCACTCCTCAACTAAATTCAAATCCCGCGAAGCATTAACCATCGCCCCCTCTTTTAGCTGCTTCTTCAAATTCGCCCGGCTCATTTCCTTAGCAAAATAACGAATCGCTTGGTCAACCAACCGGCTTCTGTCGCCTCGCTTGGCGATTTTTTCAAGTAACCTAACCGTTTCTTTGGGAAGGGTAACATCCACCCGCTGATAAGTTGTAGAATTGGTTT
>DAOSDI010000051.1:0-2036 GCA_035362275.1 Candidatus Pacearchaeota archaeon
ACGGCATTGTCGCCCACAACACCTATCTGCAAGGCGCCGACCAGTTAAACACCTCTTTTGCTCTGCGCGTGCAAGACTCGGCCGCCGCCGACAAATTCGTGATCACCAACGCCGGCAATGTTGGCATCGGGACGATTGATCTTTCGGGCGCCAAATTCAAAATCGCGGGGGACGATTCCGCGGTGGCGGACAACTATAATGATTTGAGCCAAATTGCCGGCAACACCAACGCCGCGGCGGTGGCGGGCAAACTCCAAATCGCGGAAGCGGCTTGCGGCGATTATACCGTTCAGGGTGCGGGCGGGTTGGCCTACGGCACGGTTCTCGGTCCCGACGGCAAATGCTGGCTGGATCGGAATTTGGGCGCCACGCAAGTGGCCACGGCTTCCAACGATTCCGCCAGCTACGGTTATTACTATCAGTGGGGTCGGCTGACGGACGGGCACCAAATTGAAGACAGCGGCGTAACTTCCGTCAACGCCGACAGGGACATTCCCGGCCACGCCAATTTCATCACGGAGGACACTTCGCCCTATGATTGGCGCGTGCCGCAAAGCCCGAACGAGGCCGTGCTTTGGGCCGGTGCCGGCGGCGGATCAAACAATCCGTGTCCGGCGGGCTGGCATGTGCCGACATCGGCGGAATGGGTGACGGTGGCCGGATATTTTTCACCGCAAACCAGTGTCGGCGCGTTTAATTCAACGCTGAAACTGCCGCTAGCCGGCAACCGCAATCGCGCCAGCGCCTCGCTCGCCAATCGGGGCAGTAGCGGCTACTACTGGTCGGGCAGTCCGAGTGGGGCGGATGCGGCGAGCTTGTACTTCACCTCGGCTGCGGTGGATCCGGCGTACACGCTCTATCGGGCTTACGGCTTTTCGGTCCGCTGTGTCAAGGATTAGCTTGGCAATTTGGCAATTTGACAATTTCAAAAAAAATATTATGGCTCTATATTACAATCTTCCAATATATAAAGCGAGTTACAAATTGATAACAATGCTGTTTGCGAATTCCAGCGGTTTTGCGCGCGAATATAAATACACGGTCGGCCAGGATATGGCGGTTTCGCAATAACTTTGAATCGCGAAACGCTTAAATTCAAATGCCATTGGAGGGGTCTAACCCCTGCGGTTACACAGGGGATAGACCCCAAAACACAAAGCGTTTCGTAATTCAAAGAAATATAACAAATATTTAGAGGTATATGAGGATAAGGCGGTGGTATAATTTAATCGTATTGGCAATGACCGTGATGGCGGCGTTTTTGCCATGCCAAACTTTCGCCGCGACTTATGTCTCGCAGGCCGTTGCCGTTTCCGCCGATTTGCTGGCCGGTACCTCGGCCTCCGGCATTGCCAATTTCCATTACAATCTCGCTTCTCTGCCCGCCGGTTCCAGCACCAGAATTCAGTTCAGCAAAAACAACACCAACTGGTATTCCGCGGGCGGAGTATTGGGCGAATGGACGACGATATCCGCCATCGGCGGCGCGGATTTGGATTTGGCGGCGTTTGCCGCCGCGGCTTCCTGGGCGAGCGGCGACTCTTTCTATTACAAACTGGAGCTCAACGCCACTCCCGATTTGACGCAAACTCCCGCGGTTGAAGACATCCGGCTTGATTATACGCCCGCCGCCGGCTATGAAAAAACATTTATTTTTGACGATTACGGCAATGTGGGTATCGGCACGGCGGCGCCGTGGTACACGTTGGATGTCAACGGCACGATAAACTCCGATTTTTACCGGGTTGGCGGCGTGGCGGCGTTGGGAACAACCGGCGGAAAAGTTTATGTCGGTTCGGCGGCGGACTATGATTTTGGCATCTATGCCGGCGCGGCGGACAGATTGTTCATCCAAAACAGCACCGGCAATGTTGGCATCGGGACGGCCAGTCCCTCTTCGCTTTTGCATTTAAACGGGGCATTGGGCGCGTTGTCGGGCGGGCTGGCGTTTGGCGACGGCGACACGGGGCTGTATGAAAATTACGACGACAATTTCCGTTTGCAAACCGCCGGTGTTGACCGGATAACGATTGATG
>DAOSDI010000052.1:0-2023 GCA_035362275.1 Candidatus Pacearchaeota archaeon
TTTTGGGGACGATATAGCCCTGGTCTTTAACCACAAATGGGCGGCTTTTGCTTATTTTGATATAATCGCGGATTTCAGCCTCGCCCTTATCAAGCACCGTTAATTTATTGATTTCTTTTTTGAATGTTTCAATAACGGTTCTTGAAGCCTCGATTTCGGAAAGATTGCGCAATGAATTAAGATTATCCAACGCCACTGGGTTATTAAACAAATAGCTCTGGATAAATTCTTTAACTTTGCCATAAAGAATATCATAGCCGCTGACCAAGCGAAGCTCTTTCATAATCACCTGCGCGAAATAACCGATTGCGCTTTGATAATTTGGGATAAAATTGCTGTCCAATTCGGTTTTATGCGTGATCTCGCCACTGGCAATATCGCGGAAAACAATTTCACGCTTTTCTTCTTCGCTAAATTCTTTAAGCTCGATTTTCCTATAATCAAAATTCGCACAAACTAAACCCGAAAGGTTTTTATACTCCCGATAAATACGCGGGGTTAAAACCGGAATTTCTATGTCTAATTGCTCAATGTCTTTTTTCATATTTTCCCGATCAATTTCAACCACAATGGGCGATTTTGGTCCGGAGCCTTCCCCCATCTTGCGATGCTCAAGCTCAACGCCCTCGCTTTTAATTGATTCCACAAAATCCATAAACGCATCCGTTCCAACGACGCTGACAAATTCCGGCAAGTCCGGATCGCGATACATTCGGCGCAACCCGCGCCCAAGCGTTTGCTCCGGCAAAATATTGCTTTGAGCCGCATATGCGCGAAGACCGACAATCGTCGTTACATTGCGAACATCCCAACCCTCCTTGAGCATCAACACTGACACAATAACTTTGTGCGGACTTCCCATTGAGTCAATCGCGTTGGCGGCTTGGCGCAATTCTTTTAATTCTTCTTCTTTTTTACCGCTCGCGCTTTCGGAAATTTCGCCGTTGTTTTTCGTGTGAATCACCAAAACCGCGCCTTTCAAATCTTGATAAGTATTTTCAAGGTATTGAGCCACATCGTCGCAATTTTTCGTGTCATCGGTCATCAAGAAAAGCACCGCTTTTTTGCCAAGCTTTTTGTGTTCCTCATAAACCTTCTGCCATTCCAGATATCCAAGATGGATATAATCTTTGTATTTTTCGGTATAGTTCGATGATTTATGCTCTTGAAGCTTGGCGCGGCTGGCGGAATCGGGCAAAACCGGATGTTTAACCACATTTTGATGAATCGCCTCAACCAGCGGATAATCGCTTACGGTCTGCACAAAAATTGACCCGTTGTTGTGTTTGGGCGTAGCGGTAACATCTATCTGCAACGACAACGCGCCGCCTTTCATTTTCAGCCGATTGTGAATATCACCCACAGATTTAAACCACGCCAGACGCGGATCATGAATGTGATGGGCCTCATCGTTTAAAATTACCAATTCGTCAACATTGCGGACAATATCGCCAAGATCAAGTTTTGATTCATTGGTCGCGCCCACGGGTTTTTTGCCCAGGAAATAGTCGGCAGTATCTTGGTCGTCAAAGCCTGCGGCTTCGGTTGCGCCTTCATAGACGCGGTGTATGTTTGTTAAAAAAATGTTTCCGGTTTTTCTTACCGTACCAATCTCATCTTGGATATGTAATGTTAATTGAAAATCATCGCGCCAGTTTTGGCCGCAATATCCGTTGTCCGGCAATATCGGGTCGGCAAAGAAAATTTTTAATCCGTCAAAATCGGCGCGAATACGATCAAGCACGATAATATTCGGCGTAATAATTAAAAAGTTCCGGGCCAAATTGGAATCCGCTTCATATAGTTTATGAAAATAGCTCCACGCCAGCATCAAGCTCAAAACCTTGGTTTTGCCCGCGCCGGTCGCCATTTTAATCACATAGCGCGTCCAATCCTCATCAAACATTCCCGCCGAAACCGCGCCGGAACTGTCATATCGGATTAAATCATATTTATCCCTGGATTTGGCAACCTCGTAAAGCCAAACCACGGTTTCCACCGCTTCGCGCTGGGCGAAATAATA
>DAOSDI010000053.1:0-2005 GCA_035362275.1 Candidatus Pacearchaeota archaeon
TCATAAACCGTCGGCCCGCAAACGAAAAACTTGATCTTCCCCTCCTCCATCGGCTTTAAATCTTCAATGGACTTGGAAAGCGTGCTGTATATTTTTATCTTATTCATATTATTTTTGTTAAATATTACCTTTGACGCTGTCGATTTTTAATGTAATTTTTGATTGACCCTAAAGAAACCCGCCAATTGCGTCCGTCTTTATGCGCGTCAATTTTCCCCTGCCGCGCCAATAAATTCAAATACTTTTCCGAATATGGTGTTGACTTGGCAATCTCGGAAAGTGAAAAATACTTCTGGTTTTTTGAAGTTACCGGCAACAACACATTTAAATAAATGTCTAAAGACCGCTCCACGGCGCGGGCGATAAAATCAACAAATGGAGAAAATTTCTCTTTATCGGCTTGTTCCAATGTCTGATAATATTTTTTTCGGTCATTTTTTAAAACCACCGCCAAAGGAAACCCCGCCCTCATCAACAACAAATCCATTAACAGTCGCGCCGTCCGGCCGTTGCCATCAAAAAACGGATGGATATAAACGATTTTATGATGCGCCAACGCCGCAAACTCAACCGGATGCATTTTACCCTCGTTTGCATTAATCCAATTAACTGCGTTGCGCATTAAATTCGGCACCTCAAACGCATCCGGCGGACAATGACTCGCGCCGCCAATAATCACATTGCCGGTGCGATATGAACCGGCGATATCCGACGCCGTTTCTTTAACCACCAATTTTTGCAAATTTCTGATTGTCATTTCCAAAATATCGCTTTGCTTTTTTTGATCCGCCAAATCATACAGATAGCCCAACGCCTCTTGATGATCTTTGGCTTCCAAGTGATCTTTTAGTGGTTTTCCTTTAATTGTGATCCCTTCGCTAATAACAAAGAATGTTTCTTTCAGTGTCAGAGAATTGCCTTCGATCGCATTGGAATTGTAAGTCATTTCAACCGTAAACTGCTCTCTCAATTTTTTCACTTTATCAACCGGAAGCGGCCGCAACCCCTGCAAGCGGTAAAATTTTTCATCAATTCTTTTTTGTAACTGCGAATTCAAATATGCCATAGTTTCAGTATAAGCCTTAATATGGTATGCCCCTATATTTGGACTATACCATATTAAGAGAACCGCAACAACACCCGCCAGTTCACTGTCAAATGATAATAGAAATGTCATACCCCGGATTTTTTTAGAAATGTCATACTTGAAAAAAATTTAGCGGCTTTTGCTTTTTAGGAAAAGACCTTCTCGCACCTCTCCAACTTGGCAAATTTACCGCGCCAGGGATGATTTGCCGCCGGCGCATGCGCTTTGCTTTTAGCCGGCAGGGCAAACGGAGCGTTTTTGATTTTTTCCGGCTTGGCGGGCAATTGCTTGAAGTTCAGATACTTGCCCCGCAATCGAATCGCCAGCGAGCCGTCAAGCCGCTCCTCAATAAGTATTTTCTCTTGCCGGCGCACGCATACCGGCTGTTCTTTTTCCAGCTGATACCAGCAGTTCTTGAATTGGACGGTAAAGTCATTTTTGACCTGCCTGATTGATTGGACCGAGAATATGGCATCCAGATTCGCCAACTCTTTGCCGCTTAATTTTCGGTGCAAATCGGTCTTGCTTTTGGGCGCGACGCCAAATCTTTTGCCGTAGTCTTCGGTCCAAAAATCTTCCAGGAATTTGTTAGCGTCTTCAACGGTGGAAATATTCTGCAGGCGCATATCCTTTACCAGGCGGTCTTGGAAGGTAAAAAACGGGCGCTCCACCCTGCCCTTGGCTTGCGGGCTGTGGGCGGTGATTAAACCAATATCCAGTTCCTTGCAGGATCTCTGAAATTGGGTTAAAAGCTCATGGTTGTCTTTGGCGCTCTTGTGGTTGATTTTGTAGGTGCTGTATTTGTCCAGATAGATGGCAACCGGTTTGCCGTATTGCTTGATATATTCCTTCCAGTAGGCAAAGACATCTAAAACGCTTTCGCTGTCGGCAAATTCCAGCTTGACCGGTTTGCCGGTG
>DAOSDI010000054.1:0-1874 GCA_035362275.1 Candidatus Pacearchaeota archaeon
ACAACGGCAACGGCATTTGGGACGGAGCAACAATTGATAAATTATTAACTTTTGGGAGCGCCGCCGACCAGCCCGTTACCGGCGACTGGAATAGCGACGGCAAAACCGAGATTGGCAACTACAAAGGCAATGGCGTCTGGGCGCTGGATTACAACGGCAACGGCATTTGGGACGGAGCAACAATTGATAAATTATTAACTTTTGGGAGCGCCGCCGACCAGCCCGTTACCGGCGACTGGAATGGCGACGGCAAAACCGAGATTGGCAACTACAAAGGCAATGGCGTCTGGGCGCTGGATTACAACGGCAACGGCATTTGGGATAATGTTTCAACGGATAAAATTATTAACTTTGGGATTGCCGGTGATATTCCCGTTACCGGCGACTGGAATGGCGATGGCAAAGATGAGCCGGGATTCTATCGGTCGTTGAATTTTTATTTATTTGGCATTGGCGACAACATTATTTGTTTGGCGGGAAGCGTGAGCGGTTGCAAGGTTTGTAATGCTGACGGCAGTGCCTGGGTTGATACTAACTCCCGATGTGCCGCGAATCAAGTTTGTTCCAATGGAACTTGCATACTAATCCAAAATTGCTTGGCAAAGACTTGCGTTTCATTGGGCAATTACCAATGCGGCAGTTGGAGCGATGGTTGCGGTAAAATGATAAATTGCGGTGTGTGCACTGGTGGCAAAATTTGCAGTTTTGGCGGTCTGTGCATTGCTTCGGGGGACGGTGTAATTGAATCTCAACCTAAAGAACAAATGACTCGGGCTGAGATTTTGGTAAAAATTGCGGAAATTAAAGAACTTTTAATCAAATTGATTATTCAATTGATCGCCGAATTGCAAAAACAATTATTGGCGATGCAAAAATGAAGCAAAATGAATAATGTTTTTATTTTGTTAAACAGGGAGAAACGATAATGCCTCGGCGTTAATCGCGCGGCGCGTTGATGGTAAAATAAACTACTGATTGCAAGAAATACAAGAAGCGTTGTGGAAAATAAATAATATGGAAAATTCAAACGAAAAATTTAAAAAGTACGTAGATTGGCAAAAGGAACAACATAGTCCAAAACAAAAATTATCATTTTTGGTCCTACAAGAGTTTTTCCATTTGCTTGTTTTGCCCACGATTCTTTTGCTGGTATCAGAATTGATGAATACCTTTTTTGGTTTTAATCTTCTAAAAATTTTACCGTTCCCGCTTTTTATTTATGTCGGGGGCTTACTTCTAATTGTCTTCGGATTATTCCTGTCGCTCTGGTCAAGATGGATACAATTTAAGATAGGGCAAGGAACTCCAGCACCCAAAATGCCAACTCAAAAACTAGTCATAAAAGGGCCGTATGCTTATTGTCGGAATCCAATGATATTGGGAGATGTAATCTGGCTTATTGGCCTTGGCGGTATTTTCAATTCCATTTCCCTTATCGTCTTAAGTATTATCTGGTTTACTATACATTTATTTTATTATAGGTTTACTGAGGAAAAAGAAATGGTTGCAAGATTCGGCCAAGAATATGCTGAATATAAAAATCGAGTTCCGTTTTTAATACCAACATTTCGCAGAAAGAAGTTTTAAAGATGTCATTGAAAACATAATAAAAACACTTGCCTGCCTGCCGAGTCCGAGATCAGAAGAAGGTCGCAGATTCAGCAGACGCGCAAGCAGGAAAAATTCGACTGGGCAAAAGCTCCTCAGTCTCCTACATCCCCCTGCGGGTAGCCATAGAAATATAAGAAATGCTGCGGAAAATAGTATGGAAAAATTACCACATAAGCCCAAGGCGGGGATTGGCGTGATGGTTCTAAAGGGCGGCAAGATTTTGTTGGGAAAAAGACTGGGTTCGCACGGCGCGGGGGAATTTG
>DAOSDI010000055.1:0-1837 GCA_035362275.1 Candidatus Pacearchaeota archaeon
TGCACCGCCCTGATCAAGTAATATCCAAAAAAACAAAAGAGGGCAAAAACCAAAGATGTCAAAACCTTCAATCCGGACGTTGGCATCAAAAAGGGCAATACTAAAAGCACCACCGCCATTGCGGCAACCATCATTTCCGTAAAAATCAACCTCATTTCAAACAAATGGTATTTGACCACGGCAACAGCACTCAAAATAACATAAAAAATAACCAGTCCGTTCCCATAGGGCGGAATAGGAATGTCATACCAAAGAAAATAATTTGTTGACCCCCCCAGAAAACCGATGAAAGTGCCGATCAAAATATATTTTAGCTGCATCCCCTTTTCCCCGACGAATTCTTTTTTCGCCCGATAAAGCATTATCCAACAATAAAGCGTTAAGCCAAAAAAATAGAGCAAGAAAAAATGATACAGCACGCCCGGAACCGCCCAGTAAGGAAATAAATATCTCGGAGTCATATCTGAAATGAAAAGCGGGCTAAAAACATTTATCAGAAAAAAAACAGCAATTAAATAATTCAAAAATATTGTTTTTTTACGTTTTTTTTCCAAATCCAAAAAAGTGAACACAAAATGCAAATAGGTCGCCGGAATCAAGATCGCACCGATATGAAGGATTTGGAACCAAAACAAGATATCCCCTTTTACTGAAGACAGCGGCCAAAAACAATATGCCCAACTCCAAAAAGCCACCGCAAAACAAAATCTTGAAAACGCCCGATTAAGTTTATTTTGCTTATTGATTAATAAAACAAAAAAGCCCAATACCGTGCTGGTAATTGCATTAATCAAGCCCGTTAAAACATAGTAGAGCATTGTCCGTTTTTTAAACCGAAACGCCAACCCCCATCAGATGAAAACCGAATTTTTCAGTAAAGCTGCCTTGCCATGCATATCCCGATCTTTCAAAAATCTTTTCCATTATTTTTATATCTTTAAATTCAAGTTTCCAATTTGCGAGCCAATTCATTAAAAAATATGCGAACGGATCATCGTCCTTCATTCTGGGGGTCGCATTGCTGGCAATAATCAAGCCGCCCGATTTGATCGTTCCTTTTATCGCTGACAAAACATTGACGCAAGTCTCAAAATCAAGAGAACACAAAACGCCGACAAGAACCACAATATCGAATTTTTCCGCGGGGCAATATTTCATAAAGCTTTGGCAAGAAAATTCAACATTATCGCTTAACCCGCGATTTTTTGCCATCACCACTCCGCGGTTAATCGCCGCTCTGTCACGGTCAATATGAATCGCTTTTAAACCGGAGCACCCCTTATAATGACGAAATAAAACGTTAATGGTGTCTTTACCGGGGCCGGAACCAAAGTTGCCGATTAGCAAACTTTTCTTTTCTTGCAATTTTTTTTCAAAAATCTTAAAGAGATTGCCTTCAACGGCTTCAAGTCTGGCCCGCACCGCCTTGCCTGCCCGAGATTCCAAAACATAACTGTCTCCGGGCAACGGCGAAGAAATTCCGTTGTACAAGAATTCTGTAAATATTGAAGTGCCGGGATTTGATGCCATTGCACTTAAGATCGCGCTTGTTTCAAGCATATAGTTGTAAGTTCTTTCCTCAATAACAGAATTAAAAGACAACCCCTTGAAGCGAGATATAATAAAGTCCTTCATTAACGGATCTTTCTCCTCAAGCGATTCCAGCAATCTCCTGGCTGCATTATCAAATTGCAAAATTTCATCTGCCGAGCACAAATTGTTCATTAAATTTATATTATGGCGTCAATAAGCCGTTGGATAACCGGAAGATACTCAATTATCGCCCAGACCAAAATCGCGAAGAATCCGACCAGCAAAATAAAATCAATCAATTGGC
>DAOSDI010000056.1:0-1812 GCA_035362275.1 Candidatus Pacearchaeota archaeon
AATAATTGAGCCGCAAAAAGAGCAACCACAAAAAATGACTCGCGCCGAGATTCTGCAAAAGATTGCCGAAGTCAAACAATTGCTAATTCAACTCATCATTCAACTCATCGCCGAACTGCAAAAACAGATGGCGGTGATAGGTAAAAATTAGTTCAAGCTTATGAAAAAAATTTTAATCGTTATTATATCAATTTTGAGTTTATCTCATGGAATTACCACTCACGCCGCCCAAACCGCGACCTTAAGCGATCTTTGGGAGGGGAGGGCGGAGTTGGGAATACAGGAAACCGTTAATTTCAACGGTCAGGCGATTACCCGCGACACGACTACCGGTCAGATTACTGCTCATGATTTATATAATGCGGGACGGGTGGCGCTTGTTTATGCGGATGCCGATACGATTTACGCCTATTTTAGGCAGCCTACTTTGCCGATTGTACCTGATATATTATCTGCTGAAATATATGTTGCCATTTCCACTGACGGCGGGAAAAATTTTGCGGTCCAGCCAAATCCGATTATTCCCATTCCTCAAACTGTGGCGGGTATCGGCACATTAACCAATGCCTATGATCCGGATGTTATTAAGCTCAACGGCGGATATTATATGGTTTTTGAAGGGACTTCGGCGGCGCAATCGCCGGGTGATCCTGCTTGCGGTTTTTCATCCTATATCGCTTACTCGGTTGACGGTTTGCATAACTGGCAAGTGAAAGGAGTCCCGATTTGTGCGCCAACATGGAGGCAAAGCGCCAGCACGCCAAGTTTCACCAGTAATGCCGACAACAGCGATTTGTATATTCAATGGGGTGAAGTTGACGACGATGAAATGATTGCTACGCTTCACCAGATTAAGTTTGATCCAAACGATCCCTTTAAAAATATTACTTCCGATGTGGGTAATAACAGTAATGAATTTGCTATGTCCCCGGCGGGCGCTTGGGATAGCAATTTAATGGGCCCGGCAAGCACGATATACGAAAACGGATACTACTATATGTTTTTTGACGGCGCTCCGTATCATCGATGCAATGGCAATTGGGGTACCGGTCTTGCCCGAAGCACAGATATTGCTAACATAAATTCTTGGGTTAAATTTTCTGATAATCCTTTACAGTTGGCGATCAAACCTGATAGTTGCTGGATATCATATTCCAAGATTTTCAAGATTAACGGCGAATATTATTTGTATTATGAAGATAGCCTTCCCAATTGGAGTGGCGCGCAAGGCAATGGCAAAGATATTTATCGTCGCAAGATCCAACTTAAAAAAGCCGCCAATGCCGCGGAATTTTTGCAACAATCAGTTCCTGCAACAATGGCCGCCGGGCAAACCTATTCGGCTTCAATCACATTTAAAAATAACGGCACGAATAATTGGAATGAAACCAATCAATATCGTCTTGGTTCGCAAAATCCACAGGATAATGGAATTTGGCGGGATGGCCGCGTCTTGTTATTGGCTGAAGAAACAGTGCGCGGTGCCGATCAAAATTGTCCTTTTTATTCGTCCTTGGGCGGCAATATCTTATCTGAGCCGGCCACTGCGTCAATTGAGGGAAGATACATTATCGCGGCGCGTGGAGCAGACAACGGAGTTTGGGTTAAAGAGCTCACCTTGGATAATGACGTGAATGCGTATAATATTGATTGGTATGTCGTTAACAACGGCTTAACCTCGGACCGGCCAAAATTATCCATTGAGCGCGGCGTTCTCTGGCTTTATGTTAAAGGTTTGGACGGCGATGTCTATCGATCTCGGTATCGTTCTCCCAGCGGTGTTCAGGTTGGCAATTGGTGGCCTTGGGAAAA
>DAOSDI010000057.1:0-1766 GCA_035362275.1 Candidatus Pacearchaeota archaeon
CCGCCGACAGCTTTTGGGCCGACCTCTGGAAAAAAATCAAAAACATCAAATAAATGTCAAAAATCAAAAGATAAAAGCCAAGAACGCAAGCCAAAGATTTCAAGTTTTAATTTTAAATTTATTTGCCCGCCGGAATGCCCCAATGTTGGCATCGGCGATGTTTGGCGGGGAAACAAGCTTGTTCTTTCCGTGGAGCGTTAGCGGAGCGGAAGGAATACCACAGCGCCTTGCTCGCGCGGTGGTTTATTTGAAAATTGGTAATTGAAAATTGCGCCGATAGGCGGTTCGCGAGTGTCGTACAGTGGCAGTACATGACCTTCCCAAGGTCGAGACGAGGGTTCGATTCCCTTCACTCGCTCCATTAAGTAACTTTCAGCTGGCTCCGCTTGACGTCTCTTTTAGTTTTTATCGCGCGAGTCGTTTATATAACCAACCGGAACGCGGCCCGGATATTCGCCGCGCCTTAACTTTTGGCGAAGCCCTCTTTTGGTGTTTTCCGAAAGCGAATCGATATAATACTTGCTTTGGCCGAAGGAAATATTCAACATGAATTTTCCTTGTGGTGTGGGTTCAAACCAAAAGGTGGGGAAGCGCAAGGCGGCAATCTTGCCGGTATCGACAAGATAGATGATCTTGCCGCCGTCAACGCTGTTGCGGGCCAAGCGGTCGGGGTGCCAAGCGATGACGCCTTGCGCCCGCCCTTTCTCTATCTGCTAGATCATCTTGTTGAAGATCGGCCTTCCCGGAATCTTAGCCGATTGTTTTTCAATGAAAGTTTCAGTAATGGCCAAGCCTTCTCGCTTGGCAAAATCGCGAAGCTCTGAGAGCTGCGCTTCAATGGATAGGACCTGCTTGTCCTCAACATCCGTAGATTTTCGACAATAAAGGAAATAGTTGATCATTTTGACTATTAGCTTAAACTTTTATAAACTTATAGTACACGATGACAGTATTATATAGTTATAGTATTAAAGTTTTATAAGTATGTCAAAAGAAAAATCAATGATTGGTGAAACTATAAGAAAATACCGACTTCAAAAAGGAATGTCTCAGGATAAACTTTCAAAACTTGCTGATGTTGCTTTTCATACCGTGGTTAAAATTGAATCTGGTAATACGCCTAATCCAACCATAGACACGGTTAAAAAAATTGCCGCCGCCTTAGATATAAGCGTTGACGAATTATTGAAATAAAATATGCCGGATTTAACTAAACAAGCATTGCGAAAAAAAGTGATGTCTGTGCTTAGAAAACAGGGCTATAATGTTTGTGGCGATAATTTTAGTTTGAAAAACAATTCCAGAGAAAATAGGCGAGATGTTCATCTTTTGGCAAAAGCTGAACGGATGAGTGAGAACGAAAATTTTATTGCAAAAAATATACCTGTTATTGAGCAGTATCTTATTGATGGTAAAAAAATAAAGATAGATAAGATCCAGCCTCAAATTATTGAAGTAGAAGAAGGAACTCTTCACGAAATTATTTTTAAGTGGTGGAATTTAGTATGGTGGAGCTTGCCTTACGAGCGTGCGTATGGACGACAAATGCGATTCGTAATTTGGGATAAATACCACAATGCCCCTATTGGACTGATTGGCCTTCAAAGCCCTATTCTCAATTGGAGTGTTCGGGACAAGAAATTGGGGATCCCTCAAGATCAACGCGATTATTGGGTTAACCAATCCATGAGCGCACAACGACTCGGAGCTTTACCGCCCTATAATTATATTCTTGGTGGAAAACTCGTGGCATCTTTGATGACGAC
>DAOSDI010000058.1:0-1725 GCA_035362275.1 Candidatus Pacearchaeota archaeon
ATTGAATTTGCAAGTCGTAAATTTTCGTCTGAATGAGCTGTATCTGCAATATCAGTATCTGCCGTTTGACCTCTTCAATCTGAACCAATAATATCGCCTGATTTTGGTACTGCGCCGCACTCGGCCCAGCGGCGGCAAAAGATATTGCAAGCGCCAGAAAACCCGAGAGAACGATTTTTTTAAAAGTCGGTTTCATAGCTTGTTATTATTGCTCCATTATATCATCGGCAATAGTGTTTCCCAAGCAATAAAATCTAACTTATTGTCTCTTCCTGCGCTTCGATCCACGACGGAATACAATCCAAAAGCAGTTTCATTTCCCCCTTATGCCAAATTTTTCAAAACTATAATCTTCCGGTTCTTTTACAGTAAACATATTTTTTATTTTATTTATCAGTTTAAAAGACGGTCCAACCAATAACTCAATGGCTTATGCTGACCAACTTGCAATGCCCGTCCGCCCAACTTTTTGAAAGCGGTACAAGCCTTTTCCGAATCGTCGATCAAAATACTTCCATTAACATCCGCGCTGGTCTTTGCCAATGCGACGCTAAGCAAGCCGTCATTTTCTCCGTGTTTTAAAACGCCCTCATTATATGAATTAACAATATAATCAAAATGATCATCAAGTCCAAGCCCGGGAACGGTGAACCGGTCAAAACAATCCATATTGACCGTGACTATTGCCACAACATATTTATTTTTCAACCAATCGATCTTTTCCAGATCAGCGGCCGCAATCCTCATATTACGGCAACCATCTTCAAGGGCTTCGCGTAATGTTTTATATCCAAAATCCAATTCCCGGGAGAGAATTTCGCAAACCTGCTCCAAATTGCATTTCCCCCGCATCCAACGGTCAACCAAATCCCCGCCATTGAAAAGAAAGTTGTTTATCCGCTCATAATCGCGTTCGCCGAGACTTTGCCAAAACCGATCATGACAAAGCGTCCCGTCAAAATCAACAAATAGCGCTGGTTTCATTTTTTATAATTTCTTAATCATTGCAAGCCCGTCGCCGGTAATTCGCCTTGTTGGGCTTATTATTAAATCGATTTTGCTTTTGTATGCCGCCGGTAATAAATCATCTCTTATCTCCTTGAAGCCTTGCTCTTCGTAGAATTCCTGATTTCTTCTTCTGCACATCAAATACACCGGCCGTCTTTTCTCTGCGGCAAGAAGCATTTTTATTATCTTGCTTCCGATCCCCTTTTTCCTGCAATCTTCAGCCACCGCCACGCTGGAAAGTTCAATATTGCCATCGCCGATTTCAGTTATTCTGGCGCAACCCAAAATTCGCGATCCGGCGGCCGCCACCAGAAAACCATCGGCGGCCATATTGGACGCATCCAAATCAAAAGCAATCAGCATCTCTAATATTTGCGGCAGGTCACCCTTGCTTGATTTTCGATAAATGATCTCTTCCATTATGAAATTTCTCTTAACCAATTCGCCGTTAAACTCGCAATATGATTTCGCAATCTAGTCGTTAAAAAACCGAAGCCAGCGGTTGTTTACAGATGTATTTTGTCATAATTTAAGCTTAGAATCCATGTTTGACAAAAACCCGGGCCAACCCGGGTTTGTATATAAATCAAGTATTATTTGTTCCCGCCGGTAAGTTTTTTGAAGCCTTCCATAATTTCCACCGGCAGGGCGAAGATCACGGTTTTGGACGGATCGGGATTGATCTTTTCGATGGTTTGCAATGTGCGCATTGAAAGG
>DAOSDI010000059.1:0-1688 GCA_035362275.1 Candidatus Pacearchaeota archaeon
GACCGGTTTGGCGGATGCGGAAAAAATTAAAAAGGCCATTGCCGGCAATCATTAAACCTTATTCGCATCACACTCACTATGGATATTTTTTCGCCCGCGCAATCGCTTGCCGATGTGATTGTCAATAATTGGCTTGGCGTCACCAACGAATATTGGGCCAACGCGTTAAACTTTTTTATTTACGACACCATCAAGATCGGCCTGCTTTTGGTTGTTATCAATTATTTGATGGCGATTGTGCGCTACTATCTGCCGGTGGAGAGAGTGCGCGATATTTTGGCCGGGCGCAAATGGTACGGCGCCGACTATTTTTTGGCGGCAATGCTGGGAACGATCACGCCGTTTTGCTCTTGCTCGTCAATCCCGCTGTTTGTCGGATTCGTGGGTGCCGGCATCCCCCTGGGCGTAACTTTCGCGTTTCTTATCGCTTCGCCGTTGGTGAACGAGGCCTCGCTGTTTATATTTCCTTCGATTTTCGGGCTGAAAATGACATTTCTATACAACGGTTTGGGAATTTTGATCAGCGTTTTGGCGGGGATGGCAATCCAAAGGCTGAAATTGGAAAAAAGCGTTAACCCGGCTTTTCTGCAATATAAAACCCGGCAGGATGCAATCAAGGAAAATGGCGGCCGCAAAGTGCCGTTGGCCAAAAAAATCGCCGTTTGGCGGCAGGATGCTTGGCATATCACCAAAGAGATTTTTCCGTATGTGATTTTTGGAGTGGGCATCGGCGCGTTAATCCATGGATTTGTGCCCAAAGAATTTGTGGAGAATAATCTGTCGGCGGCCGATTGGTGGGGCGTGCCCTTGGCAACGATTTTGGGAATGCCGCTGTATGCCAATTCGGTGAGCGTGCTCCCGATCGTGGAGGCGCTGGCCGGCAAAGGCGTGCCGCTGGGCACGGCGTTGGCGTTTATGACCGCCACGGTCACCTTGTCAATTCCCGGATTGCTGATATTGAAGAAAGCGATAGACTGGAAACTGCTTTCGGCATTTGTCGCGGCGACCGGTGTTGGCATCATAATAATGGGTTATTTCTTCAATCTGGTTAAAATCTAACCTTAACGGAAATGAAAAAATTTACCGTAATTTTAATGATTTTGGGAATCGCCGGAATTTTGGGAGTATTGTCGGCAATTCCCAAAAAAGACGCGCAAAACGGCCAAGAGGCCAACTTAAACAATGCGGCCAGCCGGCAAAAAGACACCGGCAATATGTCCATCGCGGCGGAACCCGCGCAAAAGGTGGAAGTCTTTTTGTTCCACCGCACGCAAAGATGCACCACTTGCATCGCCATCGGCAAATTGAGCGGCCAGACGGTTGAGGAAAGGTTCGGGCCGGAGGTTTTGGCCGGCAAAGTGGTGTTCCGGGAAGTGAATATTGACCAACCGCAAAACAAAGCTTTGGCCGAAAAATTCCAAGCCGGCGGGTCGTCTTTGTTTATTAACGCCGTCAGAGAGGGAAGCGACAACATCCAAGAAGATGCGGAAGTATGGCGCTTGACCAATGATCCGCAGGCTTTTAAAAATTATCTGGCGGGCAAGATCAACGGCCTGCTGGGCAAACAATGATGGATATTTTGAACGCGTTAATTGATGGCAATGCCGTTCCCGCATTTACCGCCTTTCTGTTGGGCGTTTTAACCTCAATCAGCCCCTGCCCGCTGGCAACCAATATCGCGGCCGTCG
>DAOSDI010000060.1:0-1607 GCA_035362275.1 Candidatus Pacearchaeota archaeon
GGTATGACATTTCTATTATCACCGTACTATGACATTACTATTATTAAATGACATTAAGCAGTAGGTCTATTATATTCCGTTTTACGACTTCAATTTTTATAGATCACATTAAGAAATTATAATAATTGTCGCGGTTTATGGTTTTGAACTCAGAATCAGGATATGTTTCTAAAAACTTTACCGGTTTTTTGGCGGACTCTTTGTTAAATTTAAATTCGTAAGCGAAAAGCTTACCATCTCTTTCCTCGATATAATCAATTTCTTTCTGATCGTAAGTACGCCAAAAATAATTGTTGGAATAAACACCATGGTAAGAGTTGTATTTTATCCGCTCGGCAATACAAAAATTTTCCCACAAAAACCCCGCATCGTTTCTTATCGATAGATGATTAAAATTATTTATCAAATTATTTCTAACACCCAAGTCATAAAAATATACTTTGATTGATTTGGTTATCTCGTTACGCAAATTACGGCCAAACGAATTTAATCTAAAAACAATGAAGCATTGTTCTAATATATCAATATATTTTTCAACCGTTATTCGGTTAACCCCAAGCTTAGTTGCCAACTCACCGTATGAAACTTCACTCCCCGCTTGTAACGCCAGCAATTGCAACAATTTTACAATAACATTTGATTTTTTAACGCCTTCAAAATTTAAAACATCTTTGAATAAATAGCTGGAAGCGATTTCGTTTAATTTTTCTATCGCTGCCTTTTCCCCTGCTGGAAAAATTTCCGGATAGAGTCCGAATCTTAATATTTTTTCGATTACCGATTCGATTTCCAAAACTCCCGCCCCACATGAAACTTCCTCAAGGGAAAACGGAAACAGATTGAAGACAATTTTACGCCCCGTAAGAGATTCGCTTACTTTATTTGCCAAATCAAACGAAGAAGATCCGGTCGCCAAAATTTGTGTTTTCGGATAAGCATCGGTAAAAACTTTCAGGATTAAACCAATATCCTTTATTCTTTGGGCTTCATCCAATACGATTATTTTTTTATCACCTAGATAATTTTTGATCATCTTGGGCTCCGGTTTTGAAAGCGCGTTTTGGACACTTAAAACTTCGCAATTAAAATAATTGCCGTTATCTTTATATTTTGCCAATATTTCTTTAACAAGAGTGGTTTTGCCCACCTGACGCGCACCATAAACAATGATTATCTTACCTTTAAAAAGCCTTGCTTCAATTTTCTTTTGAATTATCCTTTTAAGCATAAAATATATAAATTTATATTAATTTTGATATTATAATATCATTATTTCATTTAATTTACACACTGTCAACTTTATAATAGTCGGATAAAATTTGCTTGAAGTTAAGCCGACGTTTAAATTATTAATTTCGGTGGGCGTGAAAAATTGCATAGACAGGCCTTCGCCAAGTTTTAAATCATTCAGTTCGACAGGTTCGTTTAAAACATAAATCATTTGCTTGATCCCTTTATCTTCGTATTCGCCGAAAAATTCTGTGGATTTGATTTTATAATCCAACTCTTCTTTTATTTCCCGCGCCAATGCCAATTCTATAGTTTCATCTTTTTTAACTCCCCCGCCGAACAAAACCCATTTGCCGATCTCCGGATCTTCGTCGCGC
>DAOSDI010000061.1:0-1567 GCA_035362275.1 Candidatus Pacearchaeota archaeon
GAATTCAGGAATTCCGGCCAGTCTGAAACCGATCTGAAGCGGAAAATTCAAAAGCTTTTTGACGAAGCCAAAACCAAATGGCCGGGTGTTTTTGACAGTGCCAGCCAAATTCAACTCACGCCGTCCCATCTTTCAATCTGCGTTTCCGGTTTGCAGAATATCAAGCTTTTCAATTCAAATTTGCAAATCATTGATGAAGCGTTTGAGTATTTGGTTAACAAGTCAGCCAAAGGCGAAAAAGGCCAGTATTTCACGCCGCGCCATGTGATTGATATGTGCGTTAAAATGCTCAATCCGAAAGCGGGCGAATATATGGTTGATACGGCCGCCGGATCGTGCGGTTTTACCGTCCACACGATTTTTAAAATTACCGGGCATCTTTTTCAGAATACCGATATTTCCGAAGAAGAAAAAGAGAATGTCTTGAAAGTTTTCGGCATTGATTTTGACGAAAAAGTGGTGCGCGTGGCGCGAACGCTGAATTTGATTGCCGGAGACGGAAATACCAATGTTTTGCATCTCAATAATCTTGATTACGATCGCTGGAACGAAACCATCGCCAGCCGTGATTGGTTGGAAGTCTACGGCGCGGGTTTGAAAAGATTGGAGGCGCTGCAACGGGACAGATCATCATACAAAGAATTCAATTTTGATGTTTTAATGGCCAATCCTCCCTTTGCGGGCGACATCAAGGAATCGCGCATCATCCATAAATATGATTTGGGTTATAACGAAAAGAACAAACCAAAAACAAAAGTCGGCCGCGACATTCTTTTTATTGAAAGGAATTTGAATTTTTTGAAACCCGGCGGAAGAATGGCGGTTGTTTTACCACAAGGCCGGTTTAACAACACTTCCGACAAATACATTCGCGATTACATTTCGCAAAAAGCCCGGATTTTGGCCGTGGTGGGCTTGAATATCAACACCTTTAAGCCGCATACCGGAACCAAGACCAGCGTTTTGTTTTTACAAAAATGGAATGACGATCCGCAGGTTGGGCCGCTTTGCGCGAAAACCGATGATTATCCGATATTTTTCGCGGTTTCGGAAAAATCCGGCAAAGACAACTCTGGCGATTATGTTTTCGTCAAAAACGGCGGCGGCCGTCCCAAGTTGGATAAAAGAGGTCATATGGTTATTGACCACGACCTGCACAACCACGACAACGAACTCCCCGACGGCATCGCGGAAAAATTTATAGAATGGGCAAAAAAAGAAGGCTTAAGCTTTTGGAAATAAAAATATGGCTTTTGTGAAAAAACCGCAAGAATCAAAACAAACAATAAATAAAGCTGGTAAAATTATTGCTGAAAATGAACCAAACGATCCTTTAATCGAGTGGGGTATTGGCTTGACTAGTAGATGGAGAGCATGTCATGCGTATCCAATAAATACATTTCAAGCAACACTTAGGAGAAAATTAAAAAAGTTTCCTGCCAATCCAATTGTGGCTCAGCGATTGAAGCGTATGCCAACTATTATTGAAAAATTGCGGCGATATCCCAAAATGCAATTAGCTAGGATGCAAGATATTGGAGGTGTGAGGGCAATTTTGAATTCTGTT
>DAOSDI010000062.1:0-1567 GCA_035362275.1 Candidatus Pacearchaeota archaeon
AATGCCAAACCCTATTCGGTAAAACTGGCCGGCTGAGATTCCAACAATGCCAGTTCCACCGAAATTTGGGTGGCCGCGGGCGGAAGCGGGCCGCAATATGCTTATGCGCGCAACGCACCCAGCGCGCTTTCTATTGCTGATGCTTGGGATGGGAAAAAGAATTTGACAACGGGTAACAGTGGCACCCATTCCCATACCAACAACGGTAAAAACGACGATTATTATGACCAGCCAGCAGTTTCTTGGTATGCCGATATTGGCGATGGGAACGGGGCAAGCCGTTTGCCGATGGTTGAAGAATATGAGCGGGCGCGGCAGGGTACCTCGGACAGCGCGCCCAGCTTGCTTTACGAGACGGGCGATTATTGGTCAAATTACAATTGGTCAGCCGAGCAGTCCCCGAACATCACCACCAGCGCCCGCTACTTCGATCCGGACAGCGGTATCGCGAACTCCTCTGGTGTCAACTACCAAACAATTCGGCTGTGGGTGGTGGTGCGCCAGTGATGCGATTTGTTTTTTGGTTATTTATGATAACGCAAAAATTCATTAAATTTTTTTTGTTTCTGGTAATCCCGTTTCTTGCGGCCGGGGCGGTTTTTGCCGCCAGCGGCGGGATTGATTCACTCAGCCGTTACGCATGGACGGAAAACGCGGGCTGGCTGGATTTTGGAACGAGCCAGGGAAATGTTGCCGTCGGCGACGCGGCGCTTACCGGTTATGCCTGGGGCGAAAATTTGGGCTGGATTTCGTTGAATTGCGCTAATACCGATTCTTGCGCGGCGGTTGATTATAAAGCGGCCAATGACGGCGCGGGCAATCTTTCGGGTTATGCCTGGGGAGAAAACACCGGGTGGATAAATTTTGCGCCCGCCGGCGGCGGCGTAACAATAAATTCAAGCGGAGAATTTTCGGGTTATGCCTGGGGCGAAAATACCGGTTGGATCGTATTTAATTGCGCCACGACCGATTCCTGCGCCGGCGTTGATTACAAAGTGAAAACCGCGTGGCGCCAAGCATCAAGCCAAACCGGCGGCACTTCGGGCGGATCCATCGGCGGCCAGTACGCGTGGCCGCAAGCCGATGCGCAAAACGCCGGCCAAACCGGCGACGGCACCGGCATTATTGATAAAATAATCCAGATCGCGCCGGCGCCGTTTTTCGGGTTTATCAACAAAAAACCGCCGGCCGGACCTTTGGAGGAAGCGCCGCCCCCGGCCGTGCCGGAAAATCCGCCGGAAAATATCGAGCCGCCGCCGGCGGAGACCGAAGAAATCGCGGTGCCGGTATCGGCAACGCCGCCCGCGGATGCGAGCGTACCCCAAAATATCGAATTAAAGCCGCAATTTGATTGGCGGCAATTGTTTGGCGGGAAAATGATTTTATTGGCGGCGGCGGTGATAACACTGGCGGTGATTTTCTGGCGCGGCCGGAGAAGAAACCGTGAAATTTAAATAATTCAAAACTATCAGTTTGCGGTGCGGATAAAAAGAAAAAATAAGCGAAGCTTGATTTCGCCCCGTTCAGTCAAAAGGGCGTCTTTGGGGGTCTGTTCCGGGGAGGTTTG
>DAOSDI010000063.1:0-1495 GCA_035362275.1 Candidatus Pacearchaeota archaeon
TTCTTTGTATTGTTGTTTAAAAATATAATTTTCAATTGACTTTGAATACCAAAATATTTGCTCTAATTCTTTTGACCATTGTTTTGAAATTTTTTTTGCGCCCTTACCCACGGCATCTCGTTGCCAAATAATTTCATTTCTATAATTATCACTACCAAAAATTTCATTCAAAACTATCCTTACCACACTATTAAGCCTCCAATCGCAATGGACATAAATACTGCCGTCGTCGGCCAATAAATCGCGCATTAAAGAAAGCCGCTCATAGATCATCGCAATAAAACTGTCAGCACCTTTGCCCCAAGTATCGCGGTAGGCCAATTCCTCTAAAACATTCGGTTTTTTTGTGAATTCTTCCTCGCCAATTTCAATATTCATCGAAAAATCCGCACCCACATCAAACGGCGGGTCAATATAAATCAATTTAATGCCGCCTTGTTTTTCAATTTCCTCGCGCAGAGGGCCGTTTTTCAAACTGGAAAGGATTAACTTGTTGTCGCCCCAGATCAGCTTATTCGTCCAACCCTTTAATTGCCGGCCGCGCGAATCAATATCAAAGAGTGATCTTTGCATTTTAATTTCCTTTTCACTGCGCGGTTCGTCAACTTGCTCAATCGTTTGGAAGGGCAAAACTACGTTCGTTACCTCATTAGTTTTCCCATTCCACACCAACTCAACCTCGCGCTTGTCTTCAAACAACAAAAACCGGTATTTATCCGGCAATGGTTTTCCCACCTCAATAAATTTAGCTATATCCCGTTTTTCGTTATCCGAAAGATTCATACGCTTTATCTCTATTTTACATATACATTACCTCTTTTGCGATCATTTTTCAATTTTTAACCAAACAATGCCATTTGACTGATAATTTATGCAAAAGCGCGGCGTTTATGCCGCGCCCAACGCTTAATTACCGATTAGGCCATTCCAAACGCAAATTATGATGCTTTATCAATTCTAAATTTGCAACGACCAGCTTCGCGAAAATTTCGTTTTTCTTAACTTTTGCCGCAAAACACGGATTCTTGAAATTGCCGGCTTTCAATCTCGGGAGATTGGGCTTGCAGAGGATTAAAGTCGCATCCGAAAATATCGGCTAATGTTTTTGAGTCAAAGTAAAGCGCTTGCGATATTCTGTAAATCGCGCTGATACCCAAATCAATGTCGGCATTTTCTATGTTAGATATTCTTTTTTGCGTGGTTTGCGCTTTTTTGGCCAATTCCTGTTGACTCATCCGCTTTTTAGTTCTGGCATCATAAACCGCAACCGCAAATCTGATTTTCACATCCGCTTCGCCGGAATATCTTTTAAAATGCTTGTTTTTCCTGGCTTCGGCGATGGGGTCAATGTTTTTTTTATTTGTAATCTTCATAAAGATTTTTATTTTTTAAATATTTTTGACGATACATTGCGGTTGTATCAAAAATTTTTTCAATATCTTTCTTTATTTTTTGCGAATCATAATTATCCGGTTTCTCAAAAGCATTTAATAAA
>DAOSDI010000064.1:0-1461 GCA_035362275.1 Candidatus Pacearchaeota archaeon
TGAAAGATAAGCGAAGATAAGGTATTCCAACATGGAAAATCAAAAAAATAAAAAAGAATATCAGCCAGCAGAGATTGAACCCAAGTGGCAGAAGATTTGGGATGATACCATGGCGCATCGGGCATCGGACGATTCAAAGAAGCCCAAATTTTATAATTTGGATATGTTTCCTTATCCATCCGGCGCGGGCTTGCATGTGGGGCATTTCAAGGGATATGCGGCCAATGATGTGGTGGCGCGCTACAAAAGGATGTGCGGTTTTAATGTGCTTCATCCGATGGGATGGGATGCGTTCGGCTTGCCGGCGGAAAACTATGCCATCAAAACGGGCATTCAGCCCGAAATTTCAACCAATAAAAACATTGAAAACATCAAGCGGCAAATGAAAATGGCCGGATTGAGCTATGACTGGTCGCGCGAAATCAACACCACCGACCCGGAATACTATAAATGGACGCAGTGGATATTTTTGCAATTATTCAAAAGGGGATTGGCCTATGAATCGGAATTGCCGATAAATTGGTGCCCGTCGTGCAAAACCGGATTGGCCAATGAAGAGGTCGTGGGCGGCAATTGCGAACGGTGCGGCGCTCCGGCCGGCAAGAAAAGTTTGCGCCAGTGGGTGTTGAAGATCACGGCTTACGCCGATCGGCTGCTGGAAGACTTGAACGGGCTTGACTGGCCCGACCGGATTATCCAGATGCAGTGTAATTGGATTGGTAAAAGCGAGGGCGCCGAAATCAAATTTAAAATTAAAAATTCCGATTTGGAGATAAATGTTTTTACCACGCGCCCGGACACGCTTTTCGGCTGCACTTATATTGTTTTGGCGCCCGAGCATCCCTTGATTGAAGAAATCAAAGATCGGATTGTAAATTATAAAAAAACGAAGGAATATATCAACGCGGCCAAGCAAAAAATGGATTTGGAACGGGTCAGTTTGGACAAAGATAAGACCGGAATCAAATTGGAAGGGATCGGCGCCGTTAATCCGGCAAACGGCCGGGAAGTTTCAATTTTTGTCGCGGATTACGTTCTGGGCCATTACGGCACGGGCGCGATTATGGCGGTGCCGGCGCATGATGCGCGGGATTTTGATTTTGCCAAAAAATATAATTTGGAAATCATTGAAGTGATAAAATCAAAAACCGGGGCGGCGTTGCCATACGAAGGCGCGGGAATGTTGGCGAATTCCGGCGAATTCAACGGTATGGACTCAAAAACCGCCAAAACAAAAATTACGGATTGGCTGGCCGGAAAAGATTTGGCGCGTCCGATGATCAATTATAAATTGCGCGACTGGGTGTTCTCGCGCCAGCGCTATTGGGGCGAGCCGATTCCGCTGGTGCATTGCGCCAAATGCGGCGTGGTGGCGGTGCCCGAAGATCAATTGCCTTTGCGCCTGCCGCCGGTGGAAAGATACCAGCCGACCGGCACGGGCGAATCGCCGCTGGCCGCGAT
>DAOSDI010000065.1:0-1460 GCA_035362275.1 Candidatus Pacearchaeota archaeon
AGCATTTTTTGCGTCCACGCCGCATCATTGAAAAAATCCGGCAATCCGAAAATCTTATAATTTTTTATCCCGGCAACTTTTAGCGCCATTTCCACGATCTCTTTGCGTTCCTTAAAATCCAGCGGATTATTAATCTGGCCATACTCCTGCATACTGCCAATCACAATGCTAACCTCGCCAACCTGTTTCAATATCCACCGGATCGCTTCCAAATGCCCGTTATGAAACGGCTGGAACCGCCCCACAAACACCACTTTCTTCCCTTTCGGGATTGTGAATTCTGTATTTTCCATATTGTTCCATTCTAATCCATTGACCTTATTTTTTCAATTTTTGTAATAAAACAGGTTTACTCTGTAGAAGAGTAAACCCAATCTCCGTTATGGCTCCATCCTTTTAGCTGTTTTGATAATGGATTCTCTGCGTGAACACGAGCAATAATTGGACGTTTGTCCAAAAAATGTTTAATTGATGACAATTTGCCCGAAACTATTATTGCCTGATCACCGTCAAGAAAATATCTAACAACTCCAGTTGGAGCCATATGCCGCATTTCACTCATTATATTCACCTCTGGCTTTCTTTTCTTCAACAGCTTCCTCTATCAAAGCCGCTTCACGCCCCATGGCCGAACGACTATCTGCCAATGCTCTCCTAATCAGGCCCTTACTTACGGTCGTGCTAAATACCATCTCCAACTCCTCCATATTTAATTTTAAATTGCAAACTCATACCATAAGTCCGCAATTTTATGAGCAGGATGTTCCATAATCCCGCGCATAATTTTGCGACCTTATGTATAAAACCTGCATTACTATAAAAAAGATCCTCCATTCAGAAGGATCTTTTATCCGGCAGTTTTATTTTTCCATTTTCAACTTCTGCCAAACAAAAGACCCTCCTTAATAATAAGGACCAAGCTGACCAACAACAATCCATTGCTATTCAGTTGTCGATTCTGGTTTTCCATAATCTTATGTTTAATATATATCAAACCGGCGCAACCCCGTCAAGATGGCAAAACAAAGGGGCAATCAAGCGACTGCCCATTTTTATTTATTTTCCCGTGAATACGGACAATGCCCCCACCCTGTTTTTTCGGGCGGTTTATCCCGGGGATCGCCGTAAGCGCAATCCTGGCCCAAAAGAGCAGGATGCCTCGCCTTGCAATTCCCATCCAAATAATCTTCTTCCTTTTTCGACGTCTTGGTCCAAAAAACCCTTTGCTCGTCTCTTTCTCTTTCCGCCACAAACATCACTCCGCGATATTCATTTGTAAAAGTTCCGCTTCGCAACAAACAAAAAACCCTCCTTTCGGAGAGCTTTGGATTTGTTCGTTGATTTACTATTATCTTGCGCCAAACAAAAGACCCTCCTTAAAATAAAGGAGCGCCGCCGCCATCAACTCAATATTAATTTTTCGCGTTTGATGATTCATAAATTTGTATTTAAATAATATC
>DAOSDI010000066.1:0-1423 GCA_035362275.1 Candidatus Pacearchaeota archaeon
TGTCAAATGATAATAGAAATGTCATACCTTGGATTTTTTTAGAAATGTCATACTTGGAAAAATTTTTAGAAAATTCAGCTTTTTAAGAAAAGACTCTTTCGCACTCTTCCAGCTTGGCAAACTTGCCGCGCCAAGGATGATTTGGTGCCGGAGCGTGCGCTTTGCTTTTGGCGGGAAGCGCAAACATCGTTTGCGCCGCTTTTTGCGGTTTGGCCGGCAAGAGTTTGAAATTCAAATACTTGCCGCGCAACCGGATCGCCGGCGATCCGTTGAGCCGTTCCTCGATGAGCACTTTCTCTTGGCGCCGGACCGTCGCCGGCTGTTCTTTGACCAATTGGTACCAATGATTTTTAAATTGGACGGTGAAATCATTTTTCACTTGCCTAATCGACTGGACCGAGAATATCGCGTCCAGATTTGCCAATTCCTTGGCGGTCAATTTGCGATGCAGATCGGTTTTGCTTTTGGGAGCGACGGCAAATCTTTTGCCATAGTCTTCGGCCCAGAATTCTTCCAAAAACTTGTTAGCTTCTTCAACGGTGGAAATATTCCGCAAACGCAATTCCTTCACCAGCCGGTCTTGAAAAGTGCCAAAGGGATTTTCCACCCGGCCCTTGGCTTGCGGGCTGTGGGCGGTGATTAGGGTGATATCCAGTTCCTTGCACGCCCTCTGGAATTGCGTCAGCAGCTCGTGGTTGTCCTTGGCGTTCTTGTGGTTGATTTTGTAGGTGCTGTATTTGTCCAGGTAGATGGCAATCGGCTTGCCGTATTTTTGAATGTATTCCTTCCAGTAGGCGAAGACTTCTTGAATGCTTTCGCTTGAGCCGAGTTTGAGTTTAACCGGCTTGCCGGTGGCATCGTCAATGCCCGAGAGCAGGCACGCTTCTTGGCCACGATCTTCAAACCAGAGGTGGTAACAACCGTCAAACTGGATCATTTCGCCGAAGCTTGCCTTGCGTTCTCTTTGGGATCGATATTGCTTGTTGCGCTTGCGCTTTTTGGGAATCCAGATTTTTTCCGCAATCATCAAGTTTCGCGTGGCGGCCTGGCCAATATCCAACCGGTGGATTTCCGTTAACTTTTCATGGGCGAATGTGGGGCCAAAATCCGGGTAATCGGTTTCAATCAGCTCTTTGGCTTTTCGGTACAATGCCGGATCGGTTTTGCGGTTGCTTTCTTTGCCCCTTAGTTTGTGGATGATGCCTTTGGCGCCGTCAACTATCGCCCTTGCCTTCAAGCGTTTTACTTGCCTTACCGACAAGGCCAGTTGCTTGGCCGCGTCCGTGCCGTTAATGGATTTGGCGATCAGATTCTTGATCACTTGATACCTTGCTAAATCTTTTTGCGTCATACCGATGATTTCTTTTTCCATGGTTGATGAGATTAATTTATTAACCCCATCATACCGCGAGGTATGACATTT
>DAOSDI010000067.1:0-1414 GCA_035362275.1 Candidatus Pacearchaeota archaeon
TACGACGACAATTTCCGTTTGCAAACCGCCGGTGTTGACCGGATAACGATTGATGATACCGGCAATGTGGGGATTGGGACCACTGCGCCGTCGGGGTTGTTGCATGTGGCCGGCGGGCAGTGCGTTACCGGCGACACGCGTTTGCGCGTGAAGAGGCGGCGGAAACGGCAGAATGAGCGGGGCGAGTGGATTGAGGAAGAGTATTTTGAAGATTGCCGCATTGATCAAATCAAGGCCGGGGACGAGATTTTGACGCTGGACGAGAACACCGGCCGGCTGGCGGTGTCGCGCGTCAATGCCTTGATGGATATGGGCGTCAAAGAGATTTACCGGCTCACCACCGCCACCGGCAAAACCATCCGCACCACCGCCAACCATCCCTATCTGGCCCGGATTGCGGAATCTAAAAAATATGATACAATCAAAGATATTCCCAGCGGGGAAGGTCACCTTGGACCCGCTCACTTTGGTATTGCAGGGGCCAAAGGACATTTTAGTAACCGGAGCGCACTCCAGCCAATAGAAGGTTTGGTGACTGCTGGCTCGGCGCTCCACTCTGCTCTTTCCGCGTTAAATTTAGTTAATTCTCGGATTGCTGTCTTTATCGATGCGGCTAATCTGGAAATTTCTGTTAGGAAATTAGGATTTAGAATTCACTACAAGAATCTCAAGCGAATTATTGAGCAGGCAGGCCAATTAAAATATGTTGGCTATTTTACGGTTGCAACGTCCATCAAGCAAAATGTTGAATTGAGAAACTCTCTCTTGCGCTTTGGGTATAAATTAGTAACCAAGCCGTTGAAATTAGTTAAAACTGCCAAGGGATTAAAGCCAAAAGCCGATGTTGATGTTGAAATAACCACGGAAGCAATGGAGAGAAAAGAGGATTTTGATGTAATGCTTCTTTTCTCCGGCGATAGCGATTTTTATTATCCGATAAAACTTTTACAAGAAAAATATGGGAAAAAAGTTATTGTTATTTCAACCCGTTACTGCATATCAGACGAACTTTTTAAAGTGGCGAATTACTATATTGATATTCGTAAATTAAAAAATTTGATTGCGCGCGGCAAGGTAACGAAAAACCCGTCTTTTTCAACGGGCGAATCGCCTTGCGGCGACAGCAGTCTCGCGACTGCAATTTCCAGTTTATCCGGCAATCTTCCTTTTGTCAAGAGCGATGATCGCGGGCGGTGGACGAAAGTGGCGGATCTCTGCGAGGGGATGGAAATTGCGACTGCCGACGAAAATTCCGGGCGGGCGGTTTGGGAGCGCATCGCCAAGATTGAAAAACTGCCCGCCGAGCAGGTCTATGACATTGAAGTGGAAGGCACCCACAATTTCGTGGGCAACGGCATTGTCGCCCACAACACCTATCTGCAAGGCGCCGACCAGTTAAACACCTCCTTTGCTC
>DAOSDI010000068.1:0-1391 GCA_035362275.1 Candidatus Pacearchaeota archaeon
AAACAAAAAGTGGTCGTGAAGCGCGTGCGCGGCGGCCTGGCCATCCGCGACTTTAAAGATTAGATCACTACCCAATACATAAATAAATTAATTTTATGGACAACCCAATGATAGCCGCCGAATATCCGCTCATCGGTACCAATGATTTCATTAAAATCGCGATGGGCCGGCCCGAGCCGGACCCGGAATCAAAACATAATGACCGGCGTTGCGAATGCAAAATTTCCACGCCCGGCGATGAAAAATCTTTTTACATCTACGGCGTTGATGAAATCCAATGCGTTTGGCTAGGATTGAGGCGGATAAGAAGAGAAATCGCCGAATTTGAGAAAAAGACCGGGGTAAAATGCGAATATCTTTACTTCCAAGATCCGGAGGATTAGAGGATTAAATGAATTTTCCACCGCTTAAAATCCGCGGTGCCATTTTTGTTTTTTAGAAAATCAAAAAAATGAAAATGACCTCCCCGCTTCCAGCACAGCAAGAGCTATTGCAAAAATCGCACAGTCATCGTTACCAAAACCAACCAACATGAAACTACTACTCACATCCGGCGGACTTGCAAACAGCTCAATCGCCAATGCGTTATTTGAACTAACCGGCAAAAGACCGGAAGAAACGACTGTTGCCTTCATCCCGACGGCGAGCAATGTTGAAGTCGGAGACAAAGATTGGCTTATTGCCGATCTGATAAATTTAAAAAAACAAAATTTTAAATCAATTGAAATTACCGATATTTCGGCAGTCAATGAAAAAATATGGAGGCCGAGTTTGGAAAGAGCCGATATTTTATTTTTTGAAGGAGGAAACACCTACCATCTGATGAGATGGTTAAACAAATCCGGCTTGACCGATTTATTGCCGGAGTTATTGAAAGATAAGGTGTATGTCGGGGTCAGCGCCGGAAGCATAGTGACCAATCCGGACTTGAGTTTAAAATTGTCGCAAGCAATATACGAAGAAGATATGTCGGAAGCCGAAGAATTGAAAGGTTTGAATTTTGTAGATTTTTATTTTCTGCCGCATCTAAACTCGGAATGGTTTGGAAAAGCGAGGAAAGAAAACATAGAAAAAGCCGCGCAAGAAATAAACAGGACGATTTACGCTCTTGATGATAATTCCGCGCTAAAAATTATTGACAGCAAAATTGAAGTGATTAGCCGCGGAGAATGGTTTGCCATCAACCGATAGAATCCGCCGAAGCCCTGCCTTGGCAATATGCAAGCTGTTATGACAAAAAATTACATAGGTGTCACCTATGTAATTTTTAATTTTGGGCTAGATTGACATTTCGGTCAGGGCGCGGATGCGGTCTTCCACCGGCGGGTGGGTTAAGAACAATTTGGAGAACCAGTTCTTTTGCTTGCCGCGAAACGGGCTGGCGATGTATA
>DAOSDI010000069.1:0-1362 GCA_035362275.1 Candidatus Pacearchaeota archaeon
ATTTATCCAGCGTCGCCAAGTTGTCATGAGTGTCCGAAATGATCGCGATTTTCATACCTCTATTTTATCCGATTTCGCCGATTTCCCAAAATGGTTTAGGGTGCGGAATATTGATAGCGGCGGATTCCGGTGCGGATTCCGCTGTTTAAATACATTAATTTGACATAAATTGAGGTATTGTGATACCATAAATTATAAGTAATTTAAGAAATATATGAAATTCAAACGATTGCAACAAATAGAGAAAAATATCTTTCCCAAGCGGGTTTTGGTTATCTATGGACCTCGCCGCGTGGGTAAAACCACATTGTTGAATGAATATTTAAAAACGCAAGCCGATAAGCGGGTTTATTATTCCACCGGCGATGATATCGCGCTTCGGGAAATTTTCAAGTCGCAAAGCCGGCGCCGGATTTTGGATTTTGCCCGGCCATACGACATTATTGCTTTGGACGAGGCGCAGATGATCCCTTCAATCGGCATCGGCGCCAAAATGATGATTGATGCGTTTCCGGAGAAGAATATTATTTTAACCGGTTCGTCGTCGCTTTCCATTTCCAACGAGATCGGCGAGCCGCTTACCGGCCGGCATTTTACCATGGTTTTGTTGCCATTCGCGCAAGCCGAAATCCAAGAGAGCCGTTTTGAGCTTGCTTCCGATTTGGAGAATTTCTTGATTTATGGATCTTATCCGGAAGTTTTAAACGAGCCCGACATTAACCGCAAGGCAAAAATTTTAGGCGAACTTGTTTCATCCTATCTTTTTCGCGACGCGCTGTCTTTAGAAGCGTTGAGATCGCCGGATACTCTGCTTGACGTTGTCAAATGTTTGGCTTTTCAAATCGGCGGGGAAGTTTCCACCAATGAAATCGCGCGGATGGCCAAAACCGATGCCAAGACCGCGGCGCGTTATCTTGATTTGTTGGAAAAAATGTTCGTGATTAAGAGATTGCGGGGTTTTTCCCGCAATTTGCGCAATGAAATATCAAAAAAGTCCAAGTATTATTTCCTGGATAATGGCATTCGCAATGCGGTTATTTCGCAATTTAACGGATTGTCGTTGAGAAACGACATCGGCGCGCTGTGGGAGAATTTTATTTTTATGGAATTGGCCAAGAAGAGCGCAATCGCCGACCGGCCGGATAATTATTATTTTTGGCGGACGCACCGCGGCCAGGAAATCGACATTATTAAGGAGTTGAACGGAAAAATTTCCGCAATTGAATGCAAATGGCATAACCGCGCGGTTATTGCGCCGGAATTATGGGAAAAGACATATCCCGAAGCTGATTTCAATGTTATTAACAAAGATAACTATTTGGACTTTTTGCTCTAAAGGGTCTGTTGCCGAATTGGCTTTGG
>DAOSDI010000070.1:0-1338 GCA_035362275.1 Candidatus Pacearchaeota archaeon
TAAAAAAGTTACTTTTGCCATGTTAAGGCCAAAAAACAAAAACACTTATAAAAATCTATAGTAGATGAGTGGTATTATTTGGAAATTAAATCGTTGAAAATTCAATGAAAATTGGAAATTAGAAGTTGAAAATTCTCCAAATTTATGTTTGATGTAATCACTTTCGGGTCGGCGGCGTGGGACGCCTATATGGATCTGCCGCCGAAATTCGTCAAGAAAAGCGCGCATTTTACGCCGGCCAAGGATCTGGTTTTTGATCTGGGGTCAAAAATCGACATTCCCGGCACGCGTTTTGCTTTCGGCGGCGGCGGCGTGAACACCGCGCGGATGTTTGCCGCGCAGGGTTTTTCGACGGCCTATTGCGGCATGGTGGGCGATGATATTCCCGGGCGGGAAACGGTCGCTTATTTAAAAAGTTTGGGGGTTGACGCCGCCATGGTTTCAAAAACGGATGAACGCGGCACCAACAGCTCGGTGGTGTTAAGCTCGCCGGGAGCGGATCGCGTCATTTTGGTTTATCGCGGCGCATCGGAATTGTTGGCGCGTGAAAACATCCGGTGGGAAAAGCTGAACGCCAAGCTGTTCTATCTGGCGCCGTTATCGGGCAAATTGTGCCGTCTGACCGAGCAAATCACCGCCCATGCCAAGAAACAAGGCGCGATTGTGGCGGCAAATTTGGGCAATTCCCAGCTGGCGATGGGCCGCGCGTGCGTCAAGAGCCTGCTGGCGCGCATTGATGTTTTGATTCTTAATTTGGAAGAAGCGGCGATAATGACAAGCACGGATTATCGCGATGAAAAAAATATCCTTAAAAAAGTGGTTCATCTGCATCCGGGAATCAATGTGGTCACCAAGGGCAAAGACGGGGCGGCGATTATCGCGGGCGGAAAAATTTATTCGGCCAAGCTGAAATCGTTTAAAACGATAAATGCCACCGGCGCGGGCGATGCGTTTGCCTCCGGATTTATGTCGGGCCTGCTGGCGTCAAACAATGACATTGGATATTCGTTAAAACTGGCGCTGGCCGCCGCCAAGCACTGTTTGTCCTCGCGCCTTCCCGAGGGCTTGCCGGCAAACCAAAACCTCCGCTTGATTGAGCGGGAAAGCATCAAGATTAAGGTCCGGTCTTTATGTTCCTGACAGGCGATTATTGTGTCGCGGGTTGCGCTTTTCGCGTGACTTGGTTTATAATACACTTATCAGTTTAATAATTTCTGGCTTAACGCCGAAGGCGCGGTTTCCGGGTGCGATTTCAATGTAAATCAAAAATTATGAAGATGACAATCAGTGTTATTAAAGCCGATCTGGGGGCGATTGGCGGCCATATCAAGCCGTCAC
>DAOSDI010000071.1:0-1316 GCA_035362275.1 Candidatus Pacearchaeota archaeon
GAAAGTCTTCAAAAGCAATATACCGACCTTGTCTCTCAAAGAGACCAAGAACTTTTAGGACTGGAACAGAACGCAGGGTTTTCTAAAAGTTATCTTAACAAGGAACTTACCTATGCCGAGCAGAAATGGAATCTAAGACTTAGCGCACAAGCAGGTATCATCAATACCAAGGCGGCCATTATGAAACTAAAAGACGAGAATTACACGATGGCCAATCAATATATCAATCAAGCGGTAACCAATGCTACGGCTGAGTTGAAGTTGCAATATGACCGATACGATAAATTAAGACAGGATAACAAGGATTTATTTGACGATCTCGGAGATGATTACAGAACTGTTTATGCTACTTCGGAAAAGAAAGCGTTGATGGATTATCAAACCGCACAAAATGAAAAGACTCAAATCGGAAATATGATGTTGGATTATCCCGACGCTCCGTGGACGGCCAATTCTATGAGTTTGTCTTTGGGAGAGGCCGCACAGATTGCGGCGCAGTCGCAAAAGTATCAACTGGAATTGCAAAGCCAACAAGCGGATATAAGCAAAACATACTACGATATGATGCCGGAAAAAATGGCTGAAACCAGCGGAGATATTTTGACTGATGCGCAAAATGTGTTTAGCGGGGTCTTGGACAAATCAAAATTATCTACCAAAGATAATTATGCTTCAAAGGTAATGGCAGAGGTAGCAAAGTTAAGGCAAGAAGCATTGGATAGGGGTGATTTTTATGGGTTGATGGCTTCATCTGGGGGTGGAAAAGACCCGTCCGAAGCGGCAATTCTTGCCATAGAAAAAGAGTCAATTGTCGTTTATCAAATTGATGGGTTGCAAGAAATCTTCAACAACGAGAAAGAACAAAAAACTTTTGCCAGTGAGGTTAAAAGGCTAACCGGAGTGGATATTTCTCCCGCTTGGGGCAAATTGCGGAGCTTCAACCCGTATGACAAAGACGCGCAGTCAATTAAGGCATCACTGCAAGCGATTGTGCCAACTTTGGCGCGTGGCATTTATGGTGAAGTTGGCGTGCTTACTGATTACGATGTCAAGAATTATATAAAAACCTTGCCAACATTAAGTTCCACCGAGGATGTCAGAAAGATGGTGCTTGGAATTACTATTCGCACAATTCAAAGGTCTATTGAAAATAAAATCAAATCTAATGTCGCGGGAGGAAGAGATATGAGCGGATACAAAGATATGTATCAAGAAGTAAAAAGTGTTACCGCCAAATTGCTGGGAGAAGAATTAACATCATCGGGAGAGGGCATATTAAGCGACCAAGAGGCATACGAAGAATATCTAAAAATGCA
>DAOSDI010000072.1:0-1308 GCA_035362275.1 Candidatus Pacearchaeota archaeon
AACCGGATGATCGGTTAAAAACCACCAAGCAAGCAATGCTTTGCTGGTTTCGCTGGCGCCTTCATAGCCCGCCGCGCGCCAAGCCGCGACTTTTTTGCGAAGTTCGGCGACAAGCGGCGGCAAAAGTTTTTCATAACCCTTATCGCGCAAGTTTTCATCCGCCGGAAACCACCGGATAGCCGGATCAAGTATTTCGTAAGGCGAAGTTGGAAAATTTTTATGCAGTGCCATAAATTTTATTTATCATCTAAATCTTTTTGTCTTAGGAGATCAATAACAATTGTTTGGTTATTCTTAACCTCTTGCAATAATACCTTATTGCTTTCTTGCAACATATCCAACGTTTGTATTTTTCCAGAATATTCTTTATAAGCAGCATTGTTATATCTCATTTGATCTAAAAACACACCAATTACCGAAATCAATACGGCAATTACAGCAACCACCACCGCTATCACAACGGTAAAAAATAGTTTGTTCATCTGATCAAGCTGATTTTTGATATCAGTAATGCCAAAACTCCCTTTTGAAGCCATGGCGATTTCGTTTTCTTCAGCTTTCGGTATCTCTTTTTCTATTATTTCAGACATTGGCGTATATTCCGGTAATTATTAAAATCCCATTCTGCTCTTCTACCCGAAAATCCCGCCCGACATATTGAAGCAAATCCACTCCTCCAAAAGCGACTCCACGACCAATACGAACTCCCGGAGCAAACTGAACTCCCCCGATCCGCACCACTCGCAATGGCTCAATACTTCCGTCCGCATTCATTTTAAAAATGGAATAAAAATTCAATTTAATTTCGGCCATATATTTTTAGAGTGTTGAATAATTGTTGAATTTTGCCAATTTAAGAATTATTTGAACTTAAATTTTTTCCAAATTTGACCATTTTGTCAATTATTCAACGCTCTCATTTTATTAAAATCTATCTAAAAAAATTATGATTTCGAGCAATATATTTCTTAAATCGCATTTATAAAAATATATTGAAAGTAAAAATATGATAATCAACAAAAGCAAGAAAAAACTGACTAGAAAAAACTTATTAATTTTTTTAATTACATCCCTTATTTCTAATGATTTATATTTATAAAAAAATAATAAGGTTACCAAAAAAAATAAATAGCCAAAAAATTTCCATAAACTATTCATTTGGCCAAACGCCGCAATGACTATATATCCAATAACGCTCAAAAGTAAAACCGAAAAAGAGAAATGGTCTTCTAGCGATTTTATAAGCGTTGGTATATATCTCAAACCGTGAGCATCGCCCCCAACATCATCTATTGATTTCGTTTCTTT
>DAOSDI010000073.1:0-1291 GCA_035362275.1 Candidatus Pacearchaeota archaeon
CGCCGGATATTTTGGTCAAGATAAAAGCCAACAATGCCGCGTGGAAAAACTTCCAAAAGTTCTCGCCGGCGTATCAAAGGATACGCATCGGCTATGTCGAGGGCGCGCGCTCCCGTCGGGAGGAATTTGAAAAACGCCTTGCCAATCTCATAAAAAAAACCGAAAATGGCAAACAGTTCGGTTTTGGAGGAATTGAAAAGTATTATTAGGCGATAGCCATGAATTTAGAATTTAATTACTTTGAATCACGAAACCGTTAAATTCAAATGCCGTTGGAGGGGTCTAACCGCTTGCGATTACGCGAGGGATAGACCCCAAAACACAAAACGTTTCATAATTTATTATAAATATATTAATTATGGAAGCGGATAAACTATATCAACAACTGGAGAAGGATTTTATTGCTCCGGGATTGAGCGACGATTGGGGCGAATGGCTGGCGCCGATCGCGGGATTCGTTTGCGATAATTTCAAGCGGCGGTCAATGGGGCTGGTGTGCGATTTTACCGAAGAAATCAATAAAGTCTATGCGGCGGTTTTTCCTTCAAATGCGGTAATGGAAAAAATTTTATCGGATGGCGCGCAAAATGCAATGTTGTTTGTCCATCATCCGGCAGTTTGGAATATCGCTGCGCCGCAAGTTTTCTTGCCGCCGGAGGCCGGTTTATTGCGGCAATTCAAAAACAATGGAATATCAGTCTATAATCTTCACGTGCCACTGGACAATTTCGGCGAGTATTCCACCAGCGTGTCGCTGGCGCGCGCTCTGGACATCAAAGTTGAAAAAGCCTTTGCTCCCTATTTTGGCGCTTTGTGCGGGGTGTTCGGGCAAACCGAATTAACCTTGATTGGCGATTTGAAAGATAAATTTGAAAAAGCGGTTGGCCATAAATGCGGGTTATACCGATATGGTTTGGATGGAATTGCGAAAAAGAAAGTGGCGGTGGTGGCCGGCGGAGGGAATGAAGCGGGATTATTGAAGGAAATCGCCGATGAGGGCGTCAATGTTTTGCTGACGGGTATTATTGCAAAAAACGAATTTTCCAAACCGGCGCACGAATTTGCCAAGAGGCATAAAATAAATCTTTTGGGCGGCACGCACTATTCCACGGAAAAATTTGCTTGTATCGCCATGGTTGATTATTTCAAAAAATTGGACTTGTCCGCGGAGTTTGTCGCCGATCAACCGACGATGGAAGACATCGCTTGAAAAATAATGCGGGAGTTGGACAAGTTGCGGATAACAGGGTAGGGTTAAATAAAGGTCAGAGTTTGAGGCAATTAAAATTAA
>DAOSDI010000074.1:0-243 GCA_035362275.1 Candidatus Pacearchaeota archaeon
CTTCTCGCCCGATGCGGCTTTTTATAGGTTTTCCGAACCATTAAAAAATTAAAAATTGAAAAATCAAAGTTCAAAATGACAATGCAAAATGTAAAGTTAAAAATGCGCGACAAACCACAAACGACATTTTAACTTTTCAATTGTCATTTTCAATTTTGATTTTTACATTTTAAATTTATAACTACAGGCCTCTTTTCAATTTCCTAACCTTCTCAAACAAATAGATGGGCCAATATTTCCACG
>DAOSDI010000074.1:253-1284 GCA_035362275.1 Candidatus Pacearchaeota archaeon
CGACAGCGGCAAATCCATCGTTTTCACATACTCGTATTTTTGGCCGCCAAAACCCATTTTAAACAGCGTCGGCCCCGCCCATGGGTGCTTCGGATATTTTTTCGGATCGGTATATCCCCAAAAATCATATAATTTGCACCCGCGCCGCTTGGCTTCTTTGATCGCTTCCCACTGCAAAAGATAGGGAATGGAATATTTGGAATATTCGCCCAGCGATGCGGCCTGATGATAAAAGCCGATCCCCGACCAAAATATCACCAATGCCGCGGCCGCCGGCTTCCCCCGATAACTGCCGATGAACCACATTGCTTGCCCGTTGCCGGCGAAAGCGTTAAACTCCCTTCGGATATAATCTTCTTTGAATGCCGCGAATTTCTGCCGTTTGGCCACCGCCTCATTCAATTTGGAATAAATTTTTATTTTCTCCGGATCACCGCTTTTTTCAATTGCCACGTCCGGATTCTTTTGAACTTGCCGGATCAAATATCTCGTCGTCTTGCGCATCGCCCTCATCAAGTCCTCCTCGGAAGGCGTAACATCCAGCTTCCAGGTCGCTTCATAGGCATTGGCATGCATCGGCGCCGCCACAAAGCCCAGCTTCTTGAATATTCCCAAATTGCTATCATTTTTCTCTATCAGCGGCGCAATTCGGACAAATGACGCCCTCTCTTGCTTTGCCCATTTTTCCAACCCAAAAAGCAATTCCTTCAGAATTTTGCTTTTCTCCGCGGTTTTTCCCTCTATGATGTTGGGTCCATGCTGAATTAAAATATGCGTGCCCCGCTTCGCTTTTATTTTAACCGCCAGCGCGACGGCAAGCAAGCCCGACTTATCCCCAACTCCCAGTCGCTTTATCTTGTTTCCTTGTCCCACCCAAAACTCTCCCCATTCCCAGGAAGAAAGAAACGTCTTATCTCCGCACTTTTCTAAAACTCTCTCCCATTCCTTCCTGTTTTCAAAATCAATTATTTGCATCGCTTGATAAAGGTTAGAATTTTTCTTGCTTCGCTTTCCCCGATATTGATATGGGT
>DAOSDI010000075.1:0-1266 GCA_035362275.1 Candidatus Pacearchaeota archaeon
GACATCGTTAAAGTTAAAAAACTTTTGATTGGCAAAATCACCGGTTTGCCAAAGAGCACAATGTTGTCCGAAATAAGAATCCGGATCATCGCAATTGCCGTCAATCGTCAACTTGTAAGTCAACCCAGCGGGATTGTTTGTTGACCAGTTCCTGACATTAATAACCTCAATTTCAAGAATGTTTTGGCCATTCTGAATATTATCCACCGAACATGTATGAGTTTCGGTATAGTTTGATGTCGCCGCAGTCAAGTCTTGACAACCGCTAACCGAAACTCCATTCATTTTTACGTTGTAAGTGTTATCCGCGGAGAGCTCAAGCGTAACAGTAGCCGTTGTAGTAGGCCCGTTCCAATCAAAGCTTTTTTGGAATCGATATCCTTCATGAAACCACTGATTGGCACCACCGACACTCGGAGTAGCATATTTCCAGACCCAAGGAATTTCAATCGTTTCCGTTCCCGTACCCGTAGTTAATATATTCCAACTAGCAGCATATGGATTTACTTGAATTGCATTTACTGGGGTAATATTGGACCATTTTGCTGGATTGTTTGTCGGGAGGCCTGGATACACATTAAAGAAATCTTCGTACTTCGCCACGATCATATCATCGGTGCCGGAAACGACTTCTTGAACGCAGGCCTCGCAATCAATGCCATTGTAGGTTTGCGCGGAATGGTTGATTTCCAAATCAATAGTTCCCGCCTGAATGATGTTGCCGGTGGACACCTGTTGATCGGAGAAATAGGCGATGGTGCCGCCGATGGCCGCCGCGCCCACGACCGCGATGGTCGCCAAACTCGCAATAATTTTTTTGTTCATATTGTATTGACTTTTATAAGTTATTCTTTCTTTCGCCGGGGCTTTGCCCCGGCAGGTTAATTCTGTTGTCCGAATCCGTTTCCTCCCGTTTCGGACTCCCTCACGACCTTTGAGGATTTTTTATGCCGCCGATGCGCGCGCGGAAACCCGGTTTGCTCAACCGCCAATTCGGGTTTCCGGAAGCGACCGGCAAACAAAAAAACCCGGCGTTTGCTTTCGTCCTTGGTCAAGGCAAAAACAAGCGTCGGATTTTTTGGTTCCGCAAACAAACAAATCACAGTTTTGCCAAACGAAAATCGCAGAAAAATTCATCTTGGTCCGGAATTTGCCGCCCTCCCGTTCGGACAAACTCGCTTTCGGCCGCGGACAGAACCGCGCCATTACGCCATCCTAACAAATCCAAAAACCCTGTCAATGTTGCCAAAATCAATTTTTATTGTC
>DAOSDI010000076.1:0-1215 GCA_035362275.1 Candidatus Pacearchaeota archaeon
ATCCCATACTTATAATGTCAAAATATTTTACACTCCCGCCGCCCTGCCCGATTGACGGATTTAACCCTTTCCATAATGCTCAACAAGTATTGATATTGTTTTATCGGCATTTTTAAGCCACCGCAACCTCAACCCCGAAATCATCGTGCAGAATGGTTTTTGTTTTTCCGTATCGTTTCAAAATTTTTCGGTGTGATTGCATTTTGGATAATTTTCGCAACCAAAAAATTTTCCGTATTTGCCCGCGCGTTCAACAAGATTGCCGCCGCACTTTGAACAGATTTTTTGTTTTCTATCATCAGAAATATCTTTTTTTGCCAATCTGATATATTCAACCAGCCTGAATTGGTCAATAAGCTCAACCGGCTTGCCTTGGGCGAATTTTTCCGCTTCAAGTGTAAACTTATTGGTGGTGATAAAATATCCTTTTCCCTGCGCCAAATGATCGGCAACCGCACCGTAAAAATCGCGAACCGCACCAACACCGACTTCGTGATTTATGAATTTCTTGCATTGGATATAATGCTTGATTCCGTTTTGTTCCGCAACAACATCAATACCGCCGTCATGCGATCCGCCGACAACTTCGGTTTTAAACCCCAAACGCGAAAAAAGATCGGCGATATAATTTTCAAATTCATCCGGCTTCATTCCTCGTAGCCAATAAATCAAATCCCGATCCGACCTCCATTCCTCGCCCTCAACAAACCGTTTATGATTCCGGCGGCGTTCAAGCCATTCGGGTATCAAAATGACGAATAAAAATTTTAAGAAAATAACAATTCCAAAAATAAGCCAAACCGGCCAAAGCATAATAAAAAACTGAAAAGTTACTTCAATCGTCTTAACAATTATCATTCCAAAATCAATGTTAAGTTTTAATACCTGTTCCATGGTAAATTTACAATTTGATTTTTAATTTCTCCAATTCCGCGGCAATCCAAGTTTGCGCCGCAACTTCATCTGTTTCTATCGCAATCTCCACTCCGCGTTTGGCAATTTCCAGCAACGCTTTGGAAAGTTTGCGGCATTTAAACGACTCGGCGATAAGTTGTTTTATTTCTTTTTGCTTCTCGTCTCCCAAAATCGGAATGAGCGTGGCTTTCACCTGATCCGGACGCCAATGATTTATGACGGAACCGCCCGAATCGCGCTCAATTTGTTTTTGCACAATCGCAGAATTCAAAACCAGCGTTAAATATTCGGGTAAAATTC
>DAOSDI010000077.1:0-1130 GCA_035362275.1 Candidatus Pacearchaeota archaeon
GTTCTCAGCCAAGGAACACCGGTTCGACTCCGGTTGGGGCCGCCTTCGCCAGCAAACCCCGCCCCCGCGGGATTTTGTTTTTGACGCATTCCGCATTCTTCAAATCCAATTTTAATGGCGGGCGTGATAGATTCAGGCTCCGGAATATGGTAAAATAAGGATACTTTCCAAAATAATATATGCATATTATTTTGGAAAGTATCTTGAACGAGTTTGGCGGTTTGGTTTAATAATGAGAATGCGATGAAAAAATTTTTTGGAACAAAATGGATACTGATGCTTAAAATAGTTCCCGTTTTGGCGTTGATAATGGGATTGAAGATGGCGACTCATTATTTCGGGATTGAATTCTTGACTTTCAGCGCGTTTTTCAGCGCGCTGATTTCGGCGAATATTTTTTTGATTGGATTTATTCTGTCGGGCGTTCTTTCCGATTATAAAGAGGCCGAAAAAATTCCGGGCGAAATCGCATCAAACATTGATTCCATCGCCGACGAGTTTATTTATGTGCATCAAAGCAAAAATATTCCCGCCAGCCGGGCAGGTTTTGATTATTGCCGAAAATTTACGGATGATCTTTTGGCATGGCTTGCCAAAAATATTCGCACGCGCAATTTGATGGAGTCAATTGATAAATTCACCGATCACTTTGTCGCCGTTGAAACGGCGAGCCAGGCGACTTTTATCAGCCGCTTGAAGCAGGATCAGGCCGCGATCAGAAAACAGGTTTTGCGGGTGCACACCATTCGCGAAACCAGCTTCTCCGAATCGGCCTATGCCATTGCCGAAGCGATCAGCATTCTTTTGGTGGCCGGAATGATTTTTTTGCGGCTGGAACCATATCACGAAAGCCTGTTTTTTGTCTTATTCGTCGGTTTCATCTTGTTTTATATGCTCTTTCTTTTGCGCGATTTGGATAATCCGTTTTCCTATTACGAAAAAGATTCGGTGGAGAAAGTTTCTTTGCGGCCGATAGACGACCTTAAGGCGCGCCTTGAAGCCAAAGTCGCGAAATTTGACAATTGACAACGGCAGGTTTACGGATTATAAATTAAAATTAAAAATAACATAAACATATGTTCAAAGACTCTCAACAGGAGTTTGACAAGTGCAAGACTTGCAAAATGCCG
>DAOSDI010000078.1:0-1122 GCA_035362275.1 Candidatus Pacearchaeota archaeon
TGTCTAAGTTCACATACATATTGCACTCCTTGAAGCCGTAGCTTCATGGAATTTTACAATCATATTCACTGCAAATATACTGGAATCAAAGGCTTTTTAACGGTATATACTGATGCATTAAGGTATCGGTATATGATCACTAAAAAAGCATTGGAGAAAGCTCGTATTCTGGCATTCTGGGAAAAGCATGGCCTTAAAGCGGCCATTGACCATTCGGGCAAAGCCAAGCGCACCTTGCAACTATGGAGAAGCCAGCTTTTAAAGGGAAACGGGAAACTGGAATCCTTGAGCGAGAAAAGCACGGCGCCCAAAACCAAGCGCAAGCGCCTCTGGGCCGACCAAATCAAGGTTGAGATCAAGCGCTTGCGGGAAATCCATCCCAATCTGGGCAAGGACAAGCTGTATCCGGAATTGCTGGCTTTCTGCGCCGCCAATGGTTTGGAATGCCCAAGCATTACCACTATCGGACGGCTGATCGGCGATCTGGGCGGATTGCGCACCTTCCCGCAAAAGATCAACCATTTCGGCCGGATTGTCAAACGAAAACCCAAGAAGGTTTTACGCAAACCCAAGCATTTCAAAGCATTGTATCCCGGCCACATGGTAGCCTTTGATACGGTTGAATTGGTCATCTTTGGCAAGAAGTATTATATTATCACTTGCGAAGACATCTACACTCGAATGGCGTTTGCCTGGGCCACGGCCAGCCACGCATCGCTGGCGGCCAAGGAATTCTTTGCCAAGGTCATCAAGCTTTTTCCGTTTCCCATCGCCAATATCCTTACCGACAACGGTTCGGAATTCAAGAAGCATTTTTCCCAAGCATTGCAAGAGCTTTGCCTGTCGCATTACCATACCTATCCCAAGTGCCCCAAGATGAATTCGCATCTTGAAAGATTCAACCGCACCATTCAGGAAGAGTTTGCCAATTACCATACCGGCGCCCTGCTGTTTACCGACAACTTCAACCGCTTGCTTATTGACTGGCTGGATTGGTACAACACCCGAAGAGTGCATTATGCTTTTGGCAACAAGCTGTCGCCGTTGCAATTCGCGATGTCGTTAAAGGTCCAGGAATTAACTCAAATGCCTCAAGAGTGCAAAAGTGGGTGGACGCATACA
>DAOSDI010000079.1:0-1101 GCA_035362275.1 Candidatus Pacearchaeota archaeon
ATACATTGAAAAAACCCAGCCGTGGAAAACCAAAGATACTGCGGCCGTGGGCGATTTATTATTTACGCTTTCACAAATCGCGGAAATGATCGAACCCTTCATCCCCCAAACCTCGCAAAAGATCAAAAAATTGCTCGCCGGCCAAAATTCCGCCCCCTTGTTTCCGCGCCTTGACGCCGAGAAAAAAAATTGATAAATAAATGATTATGAACCCCCAGATTAAGAGCAACAATTTTTGGTTTAGCTTTTACTTTAGCCGACTCGGGAGTCCGGAGCTTTTGCTTGTAGTTAATAAATAAATTTAACCTCAAGACTCCCGGATTTCCGGGAGTTTTTCGTTTGACTATTGCGTTTTTTCTTGCCGGATTAAGCTCTTTGGGCTTAATCCGGGAGGGATAAACCGTTGTAATCGTAGCGGTTTCGCTCCGTTGTTCGTTAAGTAAATAATAAGGGAGGTAATGAAAATGGCGGGAGCTATTAATGTAAGGTGCCTGCATAACATGGAAGCAGGGGTAGCGAGTGAAGACGGTTTAATTGGTAAAACCAAGCTTGATCCGCGGGCGCAACTTGAGACGCTATTCCCGAAACTTAAGGGAAATTTGGGCTTGATTGAAGTTCAAAGTTTGGCGCTTGGTTGCGATCGGCATCAGAACATCTCGGATATTGATTCTATCCTGTTAAGGGGCGGAATTTATATTCGCCAAAGCGGATACCAAAATATATTTGAGCTGGCCGAACCGAAAGCCGTTGGCGATTCGCTCTTTCTTGAGGCGATAGTGTATCTAGTCAATGGATTCGAGGCGCAACACGATACCATTGGTGTTGCGGTGGGCAAATTCTTCAAGGCTGCCATAGAAGATGACGGTCAGGTAAGGCGAGCAGCGCGGTGGAAGGAGCAAGGATACGAAGTCTTTCATTATATGGCTGCGGGGAAATGTCCCAAAAATGCCAAATTCGTGGTATTGGCGACATTGGCTAGGAAGAAACCTTAACATCGGGCAATTTGTTGCAGCCTGCTTTTCGGAGCGTATCGGGGATAACCTGATTTTGCTCCCTTTTTTTATACAAAAATCATTGACGACGATTTTTCATTTTGATATT
>DAOSDI010000080.1:0-1089 GCA_035362275.1 Candidatus Pacearchaeota archaeon
GGGCTATGTGCTGAATTTTGTCCGCCAGCCGTTGGGGTTTTCGCTGATAATTGTTTTGCCGGCGAGCTTGATTGTATTGAGCGAATTGGTAAAAATTTGGCGGCAGGCGCGGCTGAACGGGAGCGCGAAAAAAAATAATGATGCCGAGGAAAAACAAAAACAAAATGGCAACGAGTCTTAAAAAAATCATTTTGACTTTGTTGATTGCGGGGATGAATGTCAATGGGTTGACGGCGGTTTTTGGCACCTATGCTTATTTTTCCGACGCGCAAGTTTCAACTGGCAACGCTTTCAACGCCGCTACGCTGGATTTTGCGGTGCAACATTCTTGGAGTTATGATTCTGACAGCGATTGTGATCCGCAAACGGAGATTTGCCCCGGGTGGGGGTTGACGGACACGGTGGGTTTGGCGGCGGCGGGGACATTGGATTTTCAATATACGATTTCCATTGTTAACGCGGCGGAAATTGCCAGCTCCACGATGCCGCTTTGCGATTATTTGACGGTTAACGGTCTGTCGCTGAAAAGCTTTGTGTCCGCGCCGGCGTTATACAGCGCGAATCCCGCGGCGGCGCTGGTGTTTAGTTTGAAAGGTGATGACAGGGCGTTGGAAGATCAAACTTGCAATTTTGATTATTTGATTCAAGGCTGGCAGGCTGATGGCGTTGCCGGATACGGGCAAGGATTTTTCGTGGAGAAGACAATTAGCAGTTTCATCACCAGCGATCCGTGGACGGTTGCGGCGCCGGTGGTTGAAGATGAGGGGGGAACGGAAGAAGAAAATGACGCGGGCGGAGAAACCAGCGATGGATTGGCGGTCGCGGGCGAATCGGAAGATGGGGATGATATTGATGGCGATACGGACGGAGACGGGCAAGTTCAGGAACAAGGTGAAGAAAATCAAGAAAGCGAAGGAGGCGCCGGCGCAGAGGACGGCGACGAAGGGGATTCTGCGGACAATGATGATTCCGGCGATGATTCCAATGGCGGCGGCGCTTCGGACGCGGATGACGCTGTTGCCGGCGATGGCGGAGATGCCGGTGGCGACGATCAACAGCAAGGAAGCGATGACGGCGGAGTTGATATGG
>DAOSDI010000081.1:0-1083 GCA_035362275.1 Candidatus Pacearchaeota archaeon
TCAACTTAAGGAATTTCGATATAAGGAACTAGATGGGCGGCTTTTTAAAATTGTCACATTGGGAGATTATTCTGCCATCTCAATAGCGGAAATGAAAAAAAAGAATCTTATTTATAAAACATCTACAGGCAAGGAATACAAAAAATATTATTTAGATGAATTCCAGCTTGCGATAGGTTCATTGTGGAATGATTTACCAAATATATCGCATGGGAAAAATCCTGAAGTTATTGGTTATCCAACACAAAAGCCGGAGGCGTTAATTGAAAGAATTATCAAAGCCAGTTCAAATGAAAATGATATTGTGGCGGATTTTTTTTGCGGGTCGGGGACGACTTTGGCTGTAGCCGAGAAATTAGGTCGAAAATGGATTGCTTCAGATCTCGGAAAGTTTGCAATTCACACCACGCGCAAGCGGATGATTGGGGTTCAGCGGCAATTGAAAAACGAGGGCAAGAATTTTCGCGCGTTTGAGATTTTAAATTTGGGAAAATACGAGCGCCAGCATTATATCGGCGTCAATCCCAATTTGCGCGATGAGGAAAAGCAAGCACAGATCGCACAACGAGAAAAGGATTTTATCGCGCTGGTTTTGGGGGCATATAAAGCCGAAGCGTTTAGCGGATTTAAAACTTTTCATGGCAAGAAGAGTTCGCGGCTGGTTGCCATTGGGCCCATAAACTTGCCGGTATCACGGCTGTTTGTTGAAGAAGTTATCAATGAATGTCAGGAAAAGAAAATCACCAAAGCTGATATTCTGGCGTTTGAATTTGAAATGGGATTGTTTCCAAATATTCAAGAGGAAGCCAAAAGCAAAGGCATTGATTTGGCGTTAAAATATATTCCGCGCGATGTGTTTGACAAGCGGGCGATTGAAAAAAACCAAGTGGTATTTCACGATGTTTCTTATATTGAAGTCAAACCCATTATAAAGAAAAATACTTTAGCTGTTGAATTAACTGATTTTTCGGTTTTCTATAACCAAGATTCAATGAAAGAAGTTGAGGAAAATTTAAAAGCGGGCGGTAAAAAATTAATCGTTGAAAACGGCCAGATCATTAAAATTTCCAAAGACAAAGACGG
>DAOSDI010000082.1:0-1046 GCA_035362275.1 Candidatus Pacearchaeota archaeon
TAACAAAAACCAATTATATGGGCATAATTCAAAAAGTGATAATGGCGGCGGCGGCAGTGGCTTTGGTGGTCGGCGGTTATTTTGCGGCGAATCATTTTTCCGATTCAAATCAAAAAAATACTTTGGACAGTCCGCAAAACATTGCCGCGGATTACCAGAAATTGCTGGATGAGGCAAATCGGCTGGAAGCGGCCGCCGGCGCCGATTGCGGCAACAAAAAAGACATTAACCGGCAGATTGAGGCGTTGGAAAACAAGCTGGCGGATTTGGATGCCAGAAAAAAGCAATGGCTGGACAGCGTGCCGGAATTGCCGGATGTGGAGCCGGAAATACGCGATCAAAACGATCCAAACCGCCCGGGTTCCCAAGTTCCGGAGTTAAGTTCCGATGTGCCGCCATTGCCCGATGTTAACGTGGAAATAATTCCCGGATCCGAGGTTCCGGAGCTGGCTCCAAATGTGCCGCCCCTGCCTGAAATCGATCCCAATTCAATAATTATTGAAGAAACGCCCGGTTCGCAGGTGCCGGAATTAACTCCCAATGTGCCGCCGCTCCCCGAGATAAATATAGAAACTATTGAACCGGCGGATTATATTCCCGAAATGCCCGAGATAAATCCCGGCCGCCCGGGTTCCGAAGTCCCCGAGCTTGCTTCGGATGTGCCGCCTCTGCCCGAGATCAATGAGGCCGACATTATCGATCCCAACGAACCAATTTTCCAAATGGAAGATGCCGCGCAAAAAATAAACGATATTTTGCAACGATTGAAAGCGTTATGTCGGGAGGACGCGCCGGCTAAAAAACCGGTTTCCGACAAATGCAGCGACGCCTGCCAAAGGCATAAAGAATGTGCCGCTTTCACCGAAGATGCGACTCCGGCTGATCTAAACGATGCCTATAACACTTGCATGGAAGAATGTGCCGCTTGGCCCGTGGAGATGGTCAAATGCATCAATGCCATTGACATTAATGTTCCCAATGATTGCGCCGGGTTTTTAAATTGCCAGCTCCCGCAATATTACGAGGAAAAATATCTCAAGTAATTG
>DAOSDI010000083.1:0-1037 GCA_035362275.1 Candidatus Pacearchaeota archaeon
TCGCCGCAAAATATTTGGCAAAACGCAAGCATAAACCAAATCCGTAAACTTGGCATCGTTGCCGCCCATGCCGACGGTAACCAAATCCACATCGGCGGGAGCTAAGCCGGCTTCACCCAGCTTGTCCAGCGCCTGTTGCAACTGCGAGTTGGGCGCAATTTGATTGCTTGCCATATCGCCCACCACCGGCGGGCGCGGGCCGGTTTCAATTTTTGCGCCGCTGCAAGTCAAGTCAATCAAAACAATATCGTCATCGCTTAATTCCGGCTTGAATTTGTTTTTGTTGATCTTGGCATAGTTTTGCAGGGCGCGGTGGCAGGAATCATTGCCGGAAACCAGCGTGTCGGTATATGTGCCCTGCTCATAGGCTTCACTTAAATATCGGGCCGAATCTTGGATGGAATTCCCCGCGCCTTCGCCGGATTGGTAGGAATCACCCAGCGCCACATAGACGAATTTGTCCGGATTATCAATTTTTTTGTTGGTGAATTCGCAATAAATATTTTCACCGTCTTGAATACTATTAAAAACCACGAAATTATCATGAATAAAGTAAGATTCGCCTTCTTGTCCGAAAGTTGAATCGCATTCAACGGATTTTAATTCCCACCCCGGATTTTGGAATTGCGAAAGCTCCATTATGGAAAAGCCATGCATTGAATAATCGGCCGAATACGATTCCTGACCGTTTTGGGTGGTAATTGAAAACTGATATGGATAATCAAAAATTTCATCAGCGGCAAAGACGGAGAGCAAATTTTTAATTCCCATCGGAACCGGCGGAAGTTTCTCCTCTTCTATTTTAAAATTAAAAATATCATCGCCGCCAATTGTTTTTTCAACCACAGTGAGACTGAAAGATATCTCCGGAGTTGACTGCGCCCAAACCATCACCGCAATTGACGGAAAAAATAAAATTCCCAATATGCAAATTAGCAATAATTTTTTCATATTTTTTGTTTTATCTTTAATTATCCAAACACGCCAAAAACAAAACCGGCAATCAAAAAGCCGGCAATCTTTATGGCGATATTTTA